>CALHRJ010000426.1 GCA_938038395.1 uncultured Deinococcales bacterium
GGAGATGTCTAAGTAGCTTACGGAATATGGTTGAGCAAATGATAGCTCGAGCTCATTTGTTTATTACATATATTTTCGGACATGGTATAACACCAATTCCGTTTGTATCTTAGTCTGATGTCATTTTAGAGAGCTGTCTTCGTAGCTTAGGGAATGTGCTTGAGCAAACGATAGTTCTAGATCAGTTGTTTACCGCCTATATTTTCGGACACGGTATAACTTTTACAGTTTATGGGAGCAAAAAGAAAGCCCTTCTAGTTTTTAGAAGAGCTTTCTCGAAACATAAAGTTTAACTTATGCTTTGAATTTTATTCTCAAATTACTGAGCAGTATAGTCAGTAACTTCGATTTCACCACTGATGATTGAATCTGTGATGAGTTGTAGTTCTAGCTGAAGTGCTTCGTCAATAAGAGCGCTGTTGTATTCGTCTAAAGCATAGCCAACACCGTTTTCTGCAAGACCAAGTGTTAAGTAGCCACCTTCGAACTCGTCATTAGCAACTGCGTGTGCAGCATTTGCAGCCGCAACGTCAACACGCTTAAGCATACTTGTTAGAATGTGGTTAAGTGTTTCTGGATCACTGTCAGTATCGCCTAATGGGTTTTGGTTGCTATCTACACCAATTGCGAAGAGAGGCTGTTTGCCTTCACAGCTTGCAGCATAATCTTCAGAAGTTGCAATACCACTTAGGGCTGAGCTCATCGCAGAAGCACGCATGTCAATACCAAGATCATCATGGCTATAGCACATGTTCTCTTTTACGAAATCAATAACACCATTACCAGATGCACCAGCAGCAGCAAAAATAATATCTGCGCCTTGACCGTGTTGTAGGGTTGAAAGTTCTTTAGCTTTTGCAGGATCATTCCATGCTGAAGGTGTTACACCAACGTAGTTAGAGATGATTGTACAATCGTCACAAGCTTTCATAACGCCTTCTTGGAAACCAAGATCAAATTTGTGAATTAGAGGAATATCCATACCACCAACAAAGCCAACTACGCCTGTTTGGGTTAATTTACCTGCGATATAGCCAACTAAGTAACTACCTTCATGCTCAGTAAAACCAACATAAAGTTCATTAGCAGCAGGATCTGGACTCCATCCATCAAGACTTACAATGTTTGTGTCTGGGAATTCTGCAGCAACAGCATGTACAGCATCTGCTTGTGAAAATCCAGGAGCAATGATTAAGTCAGCACCTGTTTCTGCCATGTTACGAAGACCTGCAGCAGCTGTTTCTGGTGTGCCTTCAAATTCTAGGACGTCGATTTCTAAACCATCTGCGCGGAGTTCTTCAACAGCCATAGTAAGACCATTGAATGAACCTTCGTTAAATGAACCGTCGAACTTACCGCCAGCATCAAAAGTGATACCCATAACGTAGTCCTGTGCAAAAGAAATGCTAAACATTACAGCAAGAGATAGAATTAGTACTTTACGCATAATTCCTCCTAAAGTGAAGTGCTAACCATTTGGTTAAGATTCAAATTGGTTAAGATTCAAAACTTCTAAATACAAGTGGTTAACCTTAAGCCTTTTATATACTTAAAAGCTCATACGGTACTATAACACGTCAGAGATAAGGTCGATAAGAGTTTTAGATGATTTCTATGAGTGGATTTAGAGTTTTGCATTTGCATTCCTTGACAATGTACCCTTAGCAGAAATAGGCTAAATGTGAATACTACAGTGACAACTGATATTTAAAGGGTATGTTTCGGGTATGTTTCGAAGACTAAAACTGCAAAAAGCTGATGGGTACAGAACTCTCAGATTAATTGAAACTAGAAACCCTTACATGTTCACTTGTTGAAGCAATAGGCATCTAAACTTATAACTTTATGACCACAAAACGTTACACAATTCAAGACATAGCCAAATTAGCCAAAGTTGGTGTTGGTACTGTTTCTCGTGTCCTCAATGATGATGTGCATGTAAAAAAAGAGACTAGAGAACAAGTTCTTAAGATTATCCAAGACGTTGGCTATAGACCTAATTTTGCAGCACGTTATATGAAAAATAAAAAGTCCAACCTTATTGGACTTATTGCTGACCAAGTTGCTACGACACCTTTTGCTAATAACATCATCACAGGTATCCAACAGATGGCAAGCGAACACGGTAAGGTCATTCTTGTAATTGACCCAATTGGTAATAAAGAACTTCTTCAGCAGGCAGTTCGAACCATGATTGAGCGGGATGTTGAAGGCATTATATATGCTGCTATGTACCACCAAGAGGTAACGCTACCTAAAGAGTTTTACCAGATACCTACAATACTAGTAGATTGCTTTACAAAAGATAGAGAATTATCTTCAGTTGTACCAGATGAGTATCAAGGTGGTTTTGATGCCACAAGTTTTTTGATTCAACAGGGTCATTCGAAGATAGCTATCATAAACATTGGGGATGTAAGCAATCCAGTTCTAGCATCTCAACTACGTTTAAAGGGCTACAAAGATGCTTTAAAAAAACATGGGATTGTTTTTGATAAAGAACTTGTACGTCACGGCAATGAAGCACCTGCTGGTTACAAATTTGCACACGAACTATTTGCAAGTCGGAAGGATATAACTGCTTTGTTTTGTGCAACTGACCGAATCGCGATGGGTGCATATGATGCAATAAAAGAATTAGGATTAAGCATTCCAGAAGATGTTGCCATTATTGGCTTTGATAATCAAGAAGTCATCTCTAACTATTTGCGACCTGCACTTTCAAGCATGGAATTGCCACATGCAAAAATGGGTGCTTGGGCAATTGAACACTTACTAAAGGGTAATCAAGATATCGTCCAACACAAGATTAAGTGTGATCTTATTGAACGATTTTCGCACAAAGCTTGACAAACGTTAATAAATGATATTAAGATTGTGTTCAGTTGGAAACAGTTCCAAGTTTGTTGATTTTATGTCAGCGCGAGGATGATGATATGCATTTTGTGCTATCTTCACTCCTTGAGCACGTGTTGCATAAGTTCGCTTTTGTGCAAAATTGGAATCGATTCCAAAATACGGATACTTTTTGCGAGTTCGATCATCTGTAATGTTTTGATACAGAATTATGTTCATACAGAAATGTCTTGATACAGAGTGGATGATCGAATTATATCCAAAGAGAATCCAAAAGTATTACCTTTTTGCATATGGTTGTACTAGGCTTTATAGATTTAACGAAGGAGAAAAAATGAAAAACCTTTTTGTAGCAATGATACTTTCTTTGCTAACCCTAGGCTTTGCTCAAACTGAACTGAGCATGTGGTATCACGGTGCTGGTAATGATGCTGAGCGCACCACACTCATGACAATTATTGATGACTTCAATGGCTCACAAGGTGATTGGGAAGTTGTTTTAGAAGAGTTCCCACAAGAAGCTTATAACGAGTCTATTGTTGCTGCTGCGTTGTCTGGCACACTTCCAGATATTATAGATGTTGATGGTCCTGTCATGCCTAACTGGGCTTGGTCAGGTTATATGCAACCTCTAAACTTGCCTGATGGTGCGCTTGATGGTTTCCTTCCTGGTGCGATTGGTGAATGGGAAGGCGAAGTTTATTCTGTAGGTTTATGGGATGCTGCAATTGCAATGTTTGCCCGTAAGTCTGTACTTGAAGCAAATAACATTCGTATTCCTACACTAGATAACCCATGGAACCGTGTTGAGTTTGATAGCATCCTTGAAAAGCTTGCTGCAACTGGCGACTATGATTATCCACTAGATTTAGGTATGGCTTGGACTGGCGAATGGTATCCATATGCCTTTTCTCCATTGTTACAGAGCTATGGTGGGGATCTGATCGATCGCGCAACCTACGCAACAGCAGAAGGTGTATTGAACGGAAACGAAGCAGTTGCTTTTGGTAACTGGTGGCAAAGCCTGTTTGAAAATGGTTATGCACCTGGTCCTGGCCAAGATGGTGCTGACCGTGAGACTGGCTTCATTGATGGTAACTATGCACTTCAGTGGAATGGTAACTGGGCAGCACTTGGTGCTTTAGAAGCATTCGGTGACGATGCGCTTTTCTTACCTGCACCTGACTTTGGTAACGGTTCAAAAATCGGTGCTGCGTCTTGGCAGTTTGGTATCTCAGCAGATAGTGAAAATGCAGATGGTGCAAGAGCATTCATTGCACATGCTATTCAAGATGAGTACCTAACAGCATTCTCAGAAACAACAGGACTTGTTCCAGCTACACCAGCCGCTGCTGCTGCAACACCAAACTATGCTGATGGTGGTCCACTAGAAGTATTCTTCGGACTAAGTGACGCACAAGGTCTTATTCGTCCTGCAACACCTGGCTATGTAGTTATGGCACTTGTTTTTGAAAAAGCACTTGCTGACATTGCTAACGGTGCAGATGTAATTGACGCATTAGATGCTGCTGTTGATGAGATCAATACAGATATCGAAAACAATGGCGGTTACGGTTTTTAATACCTTAACACTATAGTTCTTCGTAAAAGATAAACCATAATTACTTGGTTATTGCACGACTTAATTAGGTTGTGTAATTCAGAGAAAAGTGATTTTAAGTGGGGTTGTAGACCGTCTACAGCCCCATGATTTTTGGAATATTTTGTAAACTATTTTAATACCGAACATTTAGACATAATGTGCGAGATGTTTGGAAGCACTTTTGTATTTTTATTTGAGAAATTATTTTAGGAATTTAAAACTATATGGTTCAGCAACCTACCCAGAAAAAATCAAAGTTTAATCATAAACATACTGAAGCTATTACTGGCTGGCTGATGGCTGCGCCTGTGATTATTTTGTTGGGGCTATTTGTTATAGCACCCTTCTTTGCTGCTGTTGGGTTTTCGTTCACCAATCAGCGTTTAATATCGCCCAACCCTACTGAATTTGTCGGATTGCGTAATTACAAGCGAATGATGACGATGCGTACCTTTACTTTAGGGCCCACCCTAGACGCCACTGGAAATCCAGTCCTAGATGAAAACGGTGATTACACTTATGAGCGTCTAAGAGGCTACACACGAAATAACGCTGACTACCCTCAGCTAAATGGTTTGCGTGAATACAAGTCTTGGCAAGTAGGAAAAAATAGACTTTATTTACTGGTCAGTGATGTTGTCTTTATCAAAGCTTTG
>CALHRJ010000427.1 GCA_938038395.1 uncultured Deinococcales bacterium
CTGTTAAAGAACTTCTTAAGCAGTTGAGAAATGGGGATTTGTTGCTAGTGGGCGCGCGTCCGGGTCAGGGGAAGACTTCGTTTGCGCTCGAGCTAGCCATCCACTCCATGAAACACGGCAACCAAGCCCTATTCTTCACCCTAGAATACAACCCTACAGAATTCTTAAACCTCTTCAAAAGTATCGGTGAAGACCCCGAAAACTTTAAAGATACATTTACATTCGACGCCTCAGACACAATCAATGCTGACTACATCACATCACAGCTTTCAGCTAAACCAGCAGGAACTATAGCAGTTATTGATTACTTACAACTCTTAGACCAAAAACGCGAGAATCCTGAGTTAGAAGTTCAGGTCCGTGTGCTCAAAGACTTTGCTAAAAAGCACAACCACATCATAGTATTCATCTCACAAATTGACCGTTCTTACGATGCTTCTACAAATAATCCACCGACACTTGAAGATGTTCGCTTACCAAACCCACTAGATTTAACACTTTTCGATAAAGCTTGTTTTATACATGATGGTGAAATACAAGTTTCAGATATAGCTTAGATTTGTTCTGACGTTGAGTGTCTTAGCCTGAAACGACAAAGTATGCACTTCTAGAACTAAGACATTCAATCAAGTTCAATTGTGATAAAATCATTTACAACTACTTTAAAACACTTTCAATTAGCTTCTACTTTCAACATAGACTGTAAAATTGTTTAAGATACTCTGCCAACCTTGCTTCTGCATCTCAGGGTCATTTTCTGTTTCTGCTTCAAATACTTCTGTGACCTTCACACCATCTTCTACAGCTTCAAACCTAACACTAAGAGAACGCCCATCTCCCATAGTAGATTCAATCAATTCCTTCTCGACAATTTTTGTATACGTTCCCCAAAAGTCAAAACCCATGCTGCCATCTTTTGCTTCCATGCGTGATGAAAACTTGCCACCCTCAACTAAATCCACACTACTCTCAGTTGTGTGCCAATCCTCGGAAGCAGTGTTCCATTGTTTGATATCTTCAGGTGTATTCCATGTTTGCCAAACTCTATCGAGGTCTGACTTAACGATTGATTCAATAGTGATTTTCATCTTTTCAGTTTGTCAGTTTCCTAGTAGATTTGTCAATAATATTGGTTATACTGACGAAGTGGTGATATAAATGGCTGAAAGAAAAACACACGAAAACACTGCTAGTGTCAAAGACTTCATTGCTAATGTCAAGAATGAAACAAGGCGAAAAGATAGTCAGGTAGTGCTTAAAATAATGAAAAGCATCACGGGTAAAAGACCTAAAATGTGGGGGCCTAGCATTGTTGGATTTGGCAAATATCATTACAAATTAGCCAATGGTAAAGACGCGGAAATTTGTAAAATTGGCTTCTCCCCTAGAGCACAATCTTTAGTTTTCTATCTCAGTAACTTTGACGAGAGAGATGTGTTATTAGAACAGTTAGGTAAGCACAAACTTAGTGGCGGTGGCTGCTTGTATATCAATAAGCTTGCAGATGTTAATATCAGCATCCTTGAAACACTTATTGAAAAAGCTTATCACCGTGATGAATAGACCATGATTATGTGCGGCACCGCACAACCCAAATCAATTAATGAAAATCGACAGGTTTTAGCAGCCCCAATACCTTCGATAAATAGAATTAGGCTTTAAAGACTAGGTTTGTTCTTGCGTAGAATGTCTTAGCCTTAAGGAAGTTATGACCTCTAAAACTGAGACATACAATCAATTTAAACACTTCAATTATTTAGCTGAAGGCTTTAAAAAGCTAAAAACCCTATCCCTGAAAACAGCTACCTCCTCAAAAAAAACAGGAAGATGTCCAGCATCAGGTATAACCCAAAGCTTAGCGTTTGGAATAGCATTAAACATATCAACTGCCACAGTTACAGGATACAAGGGGTCATTATCACCATGAACTATAAGGGTCTTTGATTGAATCATGGCTAAATCTTGTTCAGTAAAATTGACATCGTCATAGCTGTCTTTAAATGAACGTCCAATAGTGTATAGCGTTTTGATTTGCTTATCTCCACCGATATGTTTTTTTCGCAATTGCTCTAATTCACTTACTGAAACTGTATCGAAGGTATGAGCATTCATAATGGCTCGAGCTGTGTCAGGAAAATAGTGAGCTGTACTTACCAACACAAGTTTACTTATGCGCTCTGGTTGCGCAACAGCTACGTGCAGCAAAACTTGAGCACCACCACTTAATCCAATTGCAACTATCTCCTTCAACCCCAAGTGGTCTAGCAAAGCAATTATATCCGCAGCACATTGCTTAAATGAAAATTCTCCAGAAGGATTACTGCTCTTCCCATGCCCTCGCAAATCAGGAACAAGAACAGAAAAACCTGATGGAACGTCTTTAAAGATAAGCGACCAATCAGCACTGCTACCAGTGAAGCCATGCAGAAGTAAAAGAGGTTTACCATTATCAGAACTTTGACAATGCATCTGAATATCATTTATATCAACAGTGAATTGTTTTAATTCGCGCATCAAAACCCTTAAGTACTCAGAAATAGGCTAAACTATTATTCATCTTTGAAGTGAATGAAAGCCATAGTTTAGAGTAACTGATTAAATCGAAATAATCTGCTGCATCCCTCCACCAGACACAATCAAAGCAAAATCCTGATTTGGCTGAGGAACTTCACTGGCAATCACACGAATTGACCATTCTCCAACCTTTGGTTTCTCAATCCGAATCCCTTCAACATTATTCAGGCTATCCACCTGCCCTGTTCCAGCAAAATCATTACCTACATAAAAATCATTTTCAGGGCTAAAGGCAAAAAGGTTGAGGTTATTGACAAGCATCTCACCTGGAAAGTCATTGTAAACCATCGTTATGTTTAAAGGAACAGTATTATCCTGTAAATCAAATCGATACTCTCTAAAACCACCTGTTCCCAAACCAAGTAAATCATCCAAATAGAAATTCTCGTTTGCAAAGAATTGTTCTAAATTAACTCT
>CALHRJ010000428.1 GCA_938038395.1 uncultured Deinococcales bacterium
CGGTTCGGGGATATGGAGTCTTGAAGCCCTAGGCGAAAATTCTTTTAACTTCGGTGAAGATATGAATAACGCACATGTTCAACCTGGTGGTCGATATCACTATCATGGAATTCCAGAAGGCTATTTAGCTAAACTGAGTGAAAATCAACTGGGTGAAGGTCAAGATACTATGACTTTGGTGGGTTGGGCTTCTGATGGTTTCCCTGTGTATGCTCGTTATGGTTATAGTGATCCTACAAACGCTAGCTCCGCTACCAAAGTCATAACAGGAAGCTATCAAACTAAAGCAATGCCAGACGAAAACCGTCCTGATACCAACCTATATGCAATGGGAACCTTTAGCCAAGATTGGGAATACGTTGAAGGTCTAGGTGATTTAGATGAATGTAATGGACGTGTTGGGGTAACACCTGAATTTCCAAATGGCATCTATCATTACTATGCAACAGATACCTATCCCTTTATGACACGCTGCGTAAAAGGTGAAGTCACACTGCCAGATAGAAGTGGAAGAGGCGCAGGCAGTGAAAGACCAGCTGGTGAAAGGTCAGGCAGAGGCGCAGGTGGCGAAAGGCCTGAAAGACCTGCTGCGCCTGCTGAAGGTCAATAAGATAAGGATAATATTATAAAGTACTATTTTTATATAGTGATTATACAAAGCTCAAAAGCATCGATCATAAATTAACGAGCTTAAAGTGATGGGTGCTCAACCCTATTCCGCTTCAAAGCTTTATATTAGCGCTCTTATAGTTCAATAGCAGTGAGTTGGGTTTGCCTTGCTTCTAATGCAAGATTTGTTCCAAATAACTTCCCAACAACTTATGTTTACAGTAGTACTAATTCAGCTGAGCTGGGTCTCGTTTTTAGCGAAAACTAATTAAAGAATGGAAAACAATATGAGTGAAAAAGGTTTTATAAATATCCAGATTAAACGAAAGAATTCTATACGAAATTTGGTTTTAACATTAATTGTTTGTAGTATTTTTTTGATTACTGCTTGTGAAACTGTTATGGATACCACACCTACAACGCCAACTGTACCAACCACACCTACAACCCCAACAACCCCTACTACGCCAACAACCCCTACTACGCCAACAACACCTACAAATCCAACTACAAGTAGTAGTACCAGCGGTGTACTTTGTGATGTTAATGTTAGTGATAACTCAAGTCAATCTGTGAACTTTAGCAGCATATATGCGTGGAATTGTTCAGATACTGAGCGTTCAATTACAGCAAACGGTATACCTGATCATGAGGTCGGCACTTTTACTAGAACCCAAATTGCGGAACAAACTATTTCTCATAGTTTCCCACTTGCACCAGTCTTAACAGATGCTGCGCAAGAACTTGGTGGTCCACGAGGTACTTTAGCGTATGCACTAAATGGTATTAAGTTTGATCCAGGTACTGCAGGCACCTGTAATGACAGTGGTGATGACTGTAGTCCAGCTGGGGGTACAGGCACATGGAGTCAGGAAGCACTTGGTACAAACTCTTTTAACTTTGGTGAAGATTTTAATAATGCACATGTTCAGCCTGGAGGAGTTTATCACTATCATGGAATTCCAGAAAGCTATTTAACCAAATTAAGTGGAGGACAAGCAGAGATGACTTTAATAGGTTGGGCTTCTGACGGTTTTCCTATCTATGCTCGTTATGGTTATAGCGATTCTACAGACGCTAGTTCAGATATTAAAGTCATAACAGGAAGCTATAAAACTAAAGCAATACCTGATGCAAACCGTCCTTCGACTGACCTCTATGAAATGGGTATGTTTTCACAGGATTGGGAATATGTAAGTGGCTTAGGCGATTTAGATGAGTGTAATGGTCGCACAGGTGTAACGCCAGAGTTTCCAAATGGAATCTATCATTACTTTGCGACAGATACTTATCCGTTTATGACACGTTGTGTAAAAGGTGAAGTCACAGCCGATAACAATCGTCCACCTCGTACCAATAGTACTAGTCTAGGGGAGTAAGGATTTAAAATGATGACACGCTATCCTTCTATTTATCAATTGGTTGTGACGTTGTTAATAACTGTGTTAGTTTTTGGCTCAACAGCTTTTGCACACTTAATGGTTGCCCAGAAAGGAACCTTAAACTTAAAAGATAATGGCGCTTACTTGGTTGTTTCTGTAGCTACAAGTAGTCTAAAAGATGTCGATGATGATGGGGATGGCTTACTGTCAGCAGAAGAATTAAGTGTTCACAAAGCAAGCATAATTGAGCAGCTTAAAGCTGGACTTCAACTAAGAGATGCAAATGGTGTGCGTCCATTTGAAGGGCTCATGCTGACCCTTTCACCAGAAGATGATGCACAAGAAGATGCACCTGCAGATCAATTGATTGTTATGGGTCGTTATGCCTTAACAGATAACTTTGCAGCAATTGAGGCACCCATTGCAGATGGTACTCTTTCTTTTAAGGCAGATCTATGGGGAACTCATGAATCTGAGCAATCTCTAAGTCTGACGCTAACCAAAAACTTAGAAGAAGAAGAGTTGTTAGTTGTCACGCCACAGCATCCAACCTCAACACTCTATAAATCCTTGTGGATGACTTTATTGTCTTACCTGACTTTAGGTATGGAGCATGTACTCATAGGTTTAGATCATCTACTTTTCTTGATGGTGGTTATTGCAGCAGGACTAGGTTGGAAAAGAGTCTTTACTGCGCTTAGTGTCTTTACAACAGGACACGCTATAAGCTTAATGGTTGTGGTTTTTGGTGGTATAACAGTGCCTGCCAAAATTGTAGAACCTACCATTGCTGCTACAATTGTTGGACTAGCACTTTATGATTATTGGATAGCACGTAAGAAACTTACCCCACCTGTGTCACGCCTAGCCATAGTATTCGCTTGTTCTTTAATTCATGGTTTGGGGCTTGGTGGTGCTTTGGTTGAACTTGGTGTTAATCCAGCACAACAAGGTGCAACGCTTCTAGGTTTTAATCTAGGTATTGAATTGGCACAGTTGGGTGTTGCAGCACTCGTGTTGCTTGGCTTTGCAATGTTACGGCAAATGTTTGGTACACGTAGTGTTAGGTTAGCTTCATCGCTGATGGTATTTAGTGCTGTTGTTGCAGGTGG
>CALHRJ010000429.1 GCA_938038395.1 uncultured Deinococcales bacterium
CTAATTTTACAGTAAAATTCTTGTGAGTTGATTAAGGAGTTGTTTTGACCGCAGAAATGACCGCAGAGATTTCATTTTGACCGCAGAGATGACCGCATAGTGAGTAACACAATATTGAACAGTATGAAATAAAATAGAACATTAACGCTGTCCTAGACGCATATTGTAAAACTGGATGAAATAGGATAAAACACTAAA
Organism: uncultured Deinococcales bacterium; assembly: GCA_938038395.1. Classification (GTDB taxonomy): domain Bacteria; phylum Deinococcota; class Deinococci; order Deinococcales; family Trueperaceae; genus CALGZD01. The sequence continues at coordinate 199 of CALHRJ010000429.1, forward strand.
AAACGTAAGTCTTGCGCCTTCTAAGCGGTAGGTCCTGGGTTCGAGTCCTAGTGGGCGCGCCAGAAAATCCGTCTAGGACAGTGTTTCCTAGGCGGGTTTATTATTTTTAACTATAGTTAGTGTCAAAAATACCTCTAAATGTACCTCTAAGAGATAAAAAGATTAAATTAATCATGTTGTTTTTTCGCATATGGTTTCTATTTTTCTTGTATGTAATAACGATGTATATGCGAAAAATTGACACTCTATGACAATCACGAGCATAAATTTTGATGGCAAATCATGTAAGTTTGAATAGGAGAGTTAGTATTAAAGACGGGTGGATAGTGTTGTAGTAATGTTGCCGCAAATTGTTTTTATTCTAATTATTATTTATACGTACGATTTTGCTTGTGAATTTGATACAGATATAGTCCACTTTACCAATCAAAGTGACTGACGGTAAATTTCATTTTTGCTTACTTTGCTATGATTCTTGCCACAATCTACCATGTCAATCTATCTGCTTTTTACAAGTATAGTTTAGTACTGAAAAGCAATAAGAAAGAGCGAGCACCTATGGAGATGCTCGCCTGATATTTTTGTTATTCTAGCTAAACTTAGTTACTGTTTAGTTATTACAATCTGCGCAAGTTGGTGCGGTATGTTGTGTATCAAATGGTCCAGCTAAGGCTAAATCATAAGGCCCATAACCCTTACTGCTTTCTAAACCATCAGAATAATTGCTTTTGAATTTTCTTGTGACTTTAACTAGATACTCAGTATCTGCTTCTGTTGCAAAGTGCACGCTTGCCCTAAGACTGTTATCTTCGAATCCTCCAGCGTTAACGACATTTTTGTTTTTATTGTTGGTTAGATCAATCGCGGAGATAAAAAAACTAAAGTATTCAGCTTCTATAGAAACTGTGATGTCTTTACCGCCAGCAAAGGCTGATAGTTTGTCGTAGTTAGCTAAAACTCGCTCTTCACTCGTAAAAAGTTGATCCTCTACGCTCGAGCCTAATGCTAGATCAACAAAGTTAGCACTAACATACCGAATACCCCTTATAGGAATAAGGCTCAAAAGACTCAAACTCTTCTGAGATAGTCTCACCTTTAATAACAGTTATAGTATATGTACCAAACCAACCACACATATAGGAAGTGCTAGCTTCTATAACATAGGAAGCGTCTTTTTCAACTAGAAAGCTAATCTGTGATTGGGGTTGGGTATCAGTATCTCCATAATGATTATTCTGGAAGATTGCTTCTACGCCATTATCACTGGCACTTTCATGGAATGAGGTATAGATCGGTGTTAAGGCCTACACTAGTCATTGTGACTGCAACAGTTGAATCAATTTCTAAATCAGTTAGAGCGTAGTAAACCGAAGATCGGTCTGCTGTTTCTCGAACAAGAGTTTTGCTTAGTGTTTTGGAGCTAAGTCCAGGTGACTCAGTCTCTGTTTTTGAAATGCTACTACGGTCTCCGTCAAAGAAAGCGGTTGTATTGTAAATTTTGTTGATGGATCTTCTGATTGATGGGTATTGATAAAGTGTGTCGCAGAATCTACAAATTGCTTAGCGTTCTTAACTAACAGCTGACTTAGACATTCAAGCACTCTATATGGAAGCCAATGGTGGCATGAGAGTACAAGAAGATGATCTTAAGATGTTTAGATAAGGCATATTAAATGCACTGGGTGTGTTGGGTATGCTTGGGCGTACCCCAGCTAACTCTGAACCACTAGTTTTAGGTGGAGATGGTAATACGGATGCCATGCTTAGCTTTAAAACATCAGGAATTTTTAGATCAAATGTAAAAGTTCTACAAAGTATCAGGCAAGGTGATTTGATTGGCTTTGTTAAAGATGTGGACGGCACCATTTTAGAAGAAGGTAAAGCATCTCAGCAGGGCCGGGTTGTGTTTTTAAGAGCCGTGCCCTATGTAAACAGGGTGATTTAGCTGGGTTAATAGCAGAAGAAATTTGCAACTAATAATATTGTAAATCGAGAGTATATAAACAGTATTTTGATAGTCTTTGTAATTTTACTTCTGTGGTTTTTTAAGCATAATAAAGAAGATTGAACCACAAGCAGCTAGACCTGCCAAAATCGTAAAGCCAGTTCGATAATTCCCAAAGGTATCTGCCATAATACCAGCCAGTACCGGCCCCGTTACTGAACCCACTGTTACTACCAGCGCAGATATTCCCAAAATAGACCCAAATGATTTTCGGCCAAAGAAGTCTGCTCTTAAGGCGCTCATGAGTGGCCCACGCATGCCCCAAGAAAGACCGTGTGCCACAGCAAAATAAATAACGCCTATTGATGATGTGGCGTAAGCCAGTGCTAACAAGGCTGTTGCATGACCAAACATGGCTACCGCAGCTATACCTTTTTTGCTAAACCTGTCACCCAAGTAGCCACCTAAAAGCTGACCCACTATCATGAAAGCTGTCATAAGGGCAAAGACGCTTGCAGCAGATTGAAGAGAATATCCCAAACCCTCGTTTAGGTGTAGGACTAGATGAACAGTCACCGATGAGACAATCAAAAGTGCTGAAGCGTGACCTAGTGATAAGAACCAGAATGCTTGTGTTCTTAAGGCTTGTCGTGCTGAATAATCTTGACTCTTTAACCCATCAGCATTTGAGCTATCTTTTGACAGATCTTGATTTGCTTGAATTTTTTGACCGTCTGGCAATAGTCCATAGTCTTCAGGTCGACTCCGCATAATTCTAGTAAGCGGTAAGCAAACAAGCATAATAATAATACCCGATACAAAGGCAGTAGGTCGCCATCCGTAATTAGCCATAGAAAGTGCAACTAAAGGAATAAGTAGCCCACCAACGCTCATGCCAATTTGGGAAGTGGCTAAAGCAGTAGCACGTCTTTTCTCAAACCACTGCACAATAGTTGTGGTTAAAGCGAGGTGCCCACCAAAGCTTGCGCCAAAACCCATGAGCAGGGTTACTGCAAAAAATGTAAGTAGCGAATTGACTTGGCTGAAAAGTAAAAAGCTGAACCCAAGAATAATAAGTCCAAAGCGCATAACTCTTTGTGAGCCAAACTTATCTAACGACCAGCCAACCACAGGGGCCAGTAAACCTCGCTCTGCTTGTCTAAGAGCAAATGCTGAGGCGAGTATCGTTTTACTCCACAAAAATTCTTCTTGCAAGATGGCTACATAGAGACCATAGGACTGCATAAGCAAGGCAGAATGCACAATTTGCATAAGAACGCTACCGCCTACTATCCACCAACCAAAATAAGTGTCATGGGTGAACTTTCTTAAGCGAGTAAGGGTTAACAAAAAATCATCCTAAAGGTCTAAGGGTATTCTATTATTCTATTTAGGCTTTTTAAACAAAATTCGGACATAACTTTACAATAACTTTTTAAAAGACAACGATATTAAGATTCGCGAAGCTAACCCGCACTCACAGGAATCGAAATCTTACCTGCAACTGTTGCTTTTCTTGCACCTGTAGCACTAGGTAAGGTATTAGCTTTACCAAGAACTCTAAAATACGCCATCACTCCAAAAGATAGCGCCTCACGGTCTCGTGAATCATAACCAAGGTTCTCAAATGTTTTGATAGGTATATTTAATAGGCCTCTAAGTAAGCTCATTAGGTGGGTGTTAAAGGCACCGCCACCTGCGACATAAATTTCGTTCAAACCTTTATCCAGTACATAGTCCCGATAAGCTCGAGCTATCGACTCAGCAGTAAAGGCAGTGAGTGTTGCAACTAAATCCTTTGGCTCTAAATCCGCACTTAAATAATTCTCTAACGCATCTAATGTGAAAGTCTCTCTACCTGTAGTTTTAGGAAGTGGCAGCGATAAGTAAGGATGCTGCATTAAACTTTCTAAAGTGGGTACATGTACAGTTCCAGAAGCAGCAATTAGACCATCTTTATCGTATTCTAAACCAAAGTGTTGTTTAACAGCTTCATCAATTAGACAGCTGGCAGGACCTGTATCAAAGGCAAAGACCTGAGTTGAAGTATCAGCTTGTTCTGTTTTTGCTGGTAGATAGGTGAGGTTCGAAATACCACCAAGATTGTGGATACTGAGGCTCGAGCCCACCTTACTAAACATCTGGTAATCACCAAAGGAGACCATAGGCGCACCTTGTCCACCAGCAGCCATATCGCTTTGTCTGAAGTCTGAAACTACAGGAATATTGCAGTTTTCGGTAACAACCGCAGCCTCGCCTAATTGTAGGGTACTGACCGTACGCCAATCCATTGCCTGATCGACCCGTGGAATATGATAAACAGTTTGACCAGATAAGGCCACATAGTCAAATTGATGTTTACTTTGCATCTCTTTAACCACTGAAGCATAAGCTTGCCCGACCTCTGTATGGACTTCTGTTATTGTAAGTACGTTTGAGCTTTCTACTTTTAGGCACGCTAAAATATTTTGACGAAGATTAGGCGTGTAAGTCGTGCTTAAACGATCAACAATATGCCATTGTAGATTACCTTCTTTTAATTCAAATTCAGCTAAAACACCATCGATACCATCTGCTGATGTACCTGACATCAGACTAAAAATTCTCAACGCTTTATGGCTATTTTCTGACATATATAAATTATACCACTATTGACTATGGTGGTGTACATGAGGTATGTTCCAGAGGTATTGCTACAGTTCAACCAGGAGGAAAATCATGCAGAAATTTGTTTTAAGTCTCATTCTCTTATTTGGATTCGCTTCGGCGCAAACAGGCACCTTAGAGCTCGCCGTAGACCAGTCACCAGTTGGGCTTGACCCACATGTTGTCACTGCATTTAGCTCTATTGCAGTCTTAAGTCAGATTTATGATGGCTTGGTTGAATCAAATGCTGACCTAGCAATTGAACCAGCTTTGGCAGAAAGTTGGACAATCAGTGATGATGGTTTAAGCTATACCTTTAATTTGCGTGAAGGCGTCACCTTTCATAACGGACGTACCATGACAGCCGAAGATGTAGTTTATTCATTTAATCGGATAATGGCTGAAGAAACAGGCTCACCGCAAGCAAGTCGTTTTAGTCAAGTTAGCAGTGCTGAAGCAGCAGATGATACAACTGTTGTATTCACACTGAGCGAAGCTTTTGCACCTTTTTTAGGCAATACAGCAAACCTAAGTGTCGTTGCTAGCGAAGTTGTGGAATCAGAAGACATTGGCCAAGTTGCTATTGGTACAGGTGCATTTATGTTAGATGAAATTGTGCCAGATACTTATGTGAGTCTAGTCGCTAATCCTAACTATTACCGTGACATGCAGCCAAAAGTTGCTGAATTGCGCTATAACATCGTACCAGAGGCTTCTACACGTGCAGCAGGTTTACGCAATGGTACCTATCACTTACTACCTGTTGTTGACCCAGCTACAGCACAAACTTTAGAAAACGTAAATTCAGTTAGCATTTTACGTACTCAAGACCTTGCTTATAGCCTCTTAGGATTCAATACAACCGTTGCTCCTTTTGATGATGCTCGTGTTCGAGAAGCAATCAATATGATAATCGACCGTGAAGAAATTGTTGAAGCTGTGTACTTTGGACAAGCTGAAGCTGGTGGACCACTTAGTCCTGGTCTGGCTGAATGGGCTGTAGACACGTCTGAATACAGTTGCTATACAACTGATGTAGACAAAGCTAAAGCCTTGCTTGCAGAGGCTGGTGCGAGTGATTTAAGTATGGAAATCCTAAGTTTTGGTACGAACAAGATTGTTTCAGATGTTTCGCAGGTAGTGCTAGCACAATTAATTGATGCAGGTATTGATGCCACACTGGATGTTCCTGAGTTCGGAACATTTGTACAGCGTTGGAAAAACAGTGAATTTGATGCATTTGTTAGTTTGAACGGTGGCAACATTGACCCTGACGGATATCTTTTCCGTACCTTTCACTCTGATGGTGCTACCAATGTCTATAAATTTAATGATCCTTCAGTGGATGAACTATTGGTACAAGGCCGTACTCAAACTGATCTTGATGAGCGTGCTGCGACCTATACTTCTTTGCAAGAGAAGCTAGCTTGTTCTGGCCCAATTTCGCATATAGCTTATGGAACATTGCTGTCTGGCATTGCAAATGGTGTTGAAGGATTTGAACAAAATCCAACTCGTAGTTTAATTTCATTACGTAATGTGACAGTAGAATAAACACTTCTACTTTATAATATAAGAATACGGTAGTTCATATCTTGTAGTTGTTTCAACTCACTTTTTTGTGAGACTACAAGGTATGAGTTTTTTATTTTCTGAACCCTTTTGAAGCTTTGAATTTTACATAATTTAGCTAAGCGATGACAAACTATATTATTAAGAGAATTGCCGACTTAGTATTTGTACTTTTTGGAGTATCAGTACTAGTTTTCTTTATGCTACGGTTTATCCCAGGTGACGCTGTAGAAATCATGTTGGGTGCCAATGTAGACATAAGTGTTGAGCGTGTCGAAGCATTGAGAAGACAGCTTGGCTTGGATTTACCGATTCATGAACAGTACGGACAGTGGTTTTTAGGTTTGTTGCGTGGCGATTTAGGAACCAGTATTTGGACGGGTCAACCCGTAGCCACAGAAATCATGGCACGTTTACCCATAACACTTGAAGTAACACTTTTGGCGCTGGCCTTCTCTTTATTAGTTAGTTTTCCAATAGGAATATTAGCAGCAAGTGCCCGTGGTACTTGGGGCGATACCATTGTCCGGATTATATCCATAATAGGCTTGACCTTACCGTCTTTTTGGGTGGGGGTGCTTTTGCTCTATGTTGTGAGTGTGCGCTTTCCAAGCTTTCCTGCTATTGGGTTTGTGCCCTTTTTAGAAGACCCATGGGGTAATCTTTCAAGACTGAGTTTGCCTGTCTTGGCTGTTTCCTTACCCATTATAGCTAGTTTGAGTCGCATTTTGCGCTCGAGCCTCCTTGAAGTTATGAATGCAGATTATATCCGTACAGCCAAATCAAAAGGCTTATCTGCTAGAACCTTGCTCTACAAACATGCACTACGAAATGCGCTGATTCCTGTACTCACAATCATTGGTGTGCAAATGGGCTATCTGTTAAGCGGTGTGGTAATCATTGAACAAGTCTTTGCAATTCCTGGACTTGGACGTTTAATCATTGGCGCCATCAGCGAGCGTAACTATCCACTTGTACAAGGTACGATTCTTGTTGTTACACTTTTCTTTGTTGTTGTCAATCTGTTGGTTGATTTAGCGTATGCATGGATTGACCCACGAGTTGAGTATTCATGAAACATTTTTTCAAGCAGCTTTATAAAAATCAAGTTGGCTTTATAGGCTTTTGTCTATGCGTTTTTGTTTGTAGCTTGGCACTTTTTGCACCCATACTTAAAACGCACGGACCAAACAAACAAAATATTCGAGACCGTTTTGAAGGACCAAGTACTGAACATATTTTAGGCACCGATAATTTTGGGCGTGATCTCTTTTCGAGAGTGCTTTATGGCTACCGAACAAGTTTAGGCGTTGCCCTAATTTCTGTGAGTATCGCTACCTTGATTGGTAGTCTGATTGGCCTTACCTCAGCCTACTTCGGTGGTTTTATAGACCGTTTCTTAATGCGCTTCATGGATATACTTTTAGCATTTCCAATCATACTTTTAGCTATCGCCATTATTGCAGTGTTAGGTTCTAGTAGTGTCAACACTGCTTTTGCGATTGCTATAGTTTACACACCAATATTTGCTCGACTTTCGCGTGGACCAGCATTGAGTTTGTTATCTTGGGACTATGTTACTGCGGCTCGAGCCTTGGGCGCATCTGGCTCACGGATCATGTTTAAGCATGTCACTCCAAACATATTAGCGCCAATTCTAGTTCAAGTTACTTTATCGCTTTCAACTGCAATTCTGGTTGAGGCATCCTTGTCATTCTTAGGATTAGGCACACAACCGCCAACACCCTCGCTTGGTCTTATGCTTTCAGACAGCAGAGATTATATGCTACTTTCTCCGTGGGTATCACTATTTTCAGGACTGGCGATATTGCTTGCATCTTTAGGATTTAACCTTTTTGGGGATGGGCTTCGTGATTTACTTGATCCAACACTCAAGAATTTATAGTGTTGAAACAGCTTAAACATAAATCTTATCTAAGCAAAAAGTGCATTTAGAGTAGTAGTTAAATAATCTCACTGTAGGGTGTATTGTCAGATAGCACACCGCTAACATGTCGTGCTTCAGAAATAAGCATACTATTTTTGACGATATTTACTATTAGCTCTGGCGATACAATTGATATATTCTCAAAATATTTACGCTAAAGTAAAACGTTTGATAAAGTCGATATCAGGTTCTACACCTATACCCGCTCCTGTTGGTATAGAGACAAAGCCACTGCTTTTAGCAACCTGAGCTTGGATATTAAGTGGCTCTAAAAGTAAATCATCCCTAAACAAATGATGGGTTGTATCAAATTCTAAAAGAGGTTCTCTGGGAAATAGCCCTCCAGGAATTGGTGGCATGGCTGCAAGTAATTGCAAATTAGTAGCGATGGCGATTGCCGAACCCCAAACATGGTTGATAACTGGTGTGAAATGAGCGTGGGCTAGGGCCAGAACTTTTAAGTATTCTGATATACCTCCCAAAGCACAGACTTCTGGTTGGGCGATATCCACACAACGTCCTTCAAGAAGGTGTCGCCATCCCCAGCGTGTGAACTCAGCTTCACCTCCAGAAATATTTATCTTGAGCCCTGCACGTAATTCTCTATAACCGTCTAAATCTTCAGGCGCAACAGGTTCTTCAAACCAGAAAGCGTCTAACTCTTCAAGCGCACGACCTATATAAAATGCATCACTGGTGGTGTAGCAATGATTGGCATCCACCATAAAAGGATAGTCATCGCCTACGCCTTTGCGTACTGCTTCTGCTAATTTGACATCATCTTTTGGACCAAGTCCTACTTTCATTTTTGTAGCAACAAAGCCTGCTGCTTTGATAGCTGCTGCTTCGTCTTCAAAACGGGGAATCATTTCATCTACCGATTCACGACGTAGCATCATGCCATATCCATAGACAGCTACTTTATCTCGGTGATTACCGCCAATAAGCTTTGAGATGGGGAGGTTTGCTACTTTTCCAGCGATATCCCATAAGGCAATATCAACACCTGACAGCGCTTGCATGGGCATACCTTTTTGACCGTGGTCACGTAGGAGATTATAGACTTTGTGCCATATGACGCTTCGGTCCATTGGGTCATCGCCAAGAATCATAGGTTGAATAACTTTTTCTACAATACCTTTATTCGCAATTGCGATATTACCGGGACCAAAACATTCGCCCCAACCTGTTATGCCTTCATCGGTTCTGATTTCGACAAGGTGGGCAGAGCGTTTAGAATAGTACTGTTGAGAATAGCCTAATTCTTCTGGTAAATCGTACTGAAGGACATGACTAATGATTTGTGTGATTTTCATACGGACCTCAAATCCTTTTGTACGATAATTTTGAGTATGATTCTATGGCCTAGGGTAGATCTTTTTAAATTGCTTCTAGCATTCATTATTTCTAGAGAAAAGGCAGTACTAAAACTCAAACTCAGGTTGAAAGTTTATCAAGGCTCGTGCCTTGTCAATATTCACCAAAGTATCTGTTCCTTGTATCTCTTTAGTAAATTGACCTACCTCAGGCAATAAAGCCTGTACCAGAATTTGACTATCATAATTATACCAATTTTTGTGATGGTTAATAAATAAAGGATAACTACCCTCAATATCTGCCGTTAAACCGCATTCAAAAGCCAAAGCTGAATCTTCGTCAGTAATAAATGCGCAGTAGTTGAGGCGATCGAAGGCATAGGGCATCCACAATGGATCACTAGAAATACCGTCTGC
>CALHRJ010000430.1 GCA_938038395.1 uncultured Deinococcales bacterium
ATGTTGTGCCAATTGTCGTTGTGGAGGGAGCGGTGGGGCTCGAGCCTATCCGTAACCCCATCGGTAGTACATAGCACCTCTATATTAAACTGATTAAAAAGCGCTCTAGGACTAAACTCAGGCTTAGCCAACTTTTCTTCAAGTTCATCATAAATACTTTGTGCCGTATCACCATTCAATTTATCTTTAATTCCAAAGACCTGAATCAATTCATCTTTTAACCACAAGCCCGTTGGCGTTCCCTGAAACAAGTAAAAATGCTCTGAAAAGGTCTGCCAAATCTTTCTGTGATCTGTTTCGGTTGCTTGGCCATCTTGTCTAGCAATCCCCAAGGATTCCAGTGATACACCTTGGCTATAAAGCATGCGGAAAACGTAGTGGTCAGGAATAACAAATAAATCTGCAGGGCTGCCAAATGTAGCGTTTGGGTCTGATAGTAGTTCTGGGGTTACATGACCGTGTGGGCAGATTAAGGGTAAATCCTTAATCGTTTGGTAGAGTTCAGATGCTAGTTTTCGTTGTTCAGGTAATGGAGAAAAACAGCGGTTGGGGTTTAGTTCCCATGGCATTTTGTGGACTCCTTAGTCTTTAGCCTTATCAGCAATATTTTGCGCAACCACACACAACTCAGCAGCCTTAAAAGCATGCTCTTGCGTCATAGCATTTTCAGTTCGGTTCAAACAATCCAGAATCAATTGACCAAAAAACGGAAAGCCAACTTTACCTTCAAGATGCATATGTTCTTCCGTGTCTTGGGTAACAAGGTATAGATGGTCTCCCCTAGCATCTCTACCAACATCAATATACTTTCGCAACTCTATATACCCTTTAGTTCCAAGAATAAAAGTGCGTCCATCACCCCAAGTACCTAAACCATCAGGCGTAAACCAGTCCACTCTAAAGTGGTTGGTTGCACCATTATCAGCGATTAGATTAGCTTCGCCAAAATCTTCTAGCTCTGGCGTGTTTTGATGAGCAAAATTGTTGACATGTGCGTGTGTGACTGTTGCATCTGTAGCACCAGAAAAGTGTAGGAATTGTTCAATTTGGTGACTGCCAATGTCACACAAAATGCCACCGTATTGCTCTTTGTCAAAAAACCAATCAGGTCGTTTGTGTAGACCAAGTCTATGTGGACCCATACCAATCACATTGATAACTTTTCCAATTGTATCTTTTTCGATAAGTTGCCCAGCAAAGACCGCACTCTCAACATGTAAACGCTCGCTATAATAAACCATGTACTTTTGATTGGTTGTTGCGACAGTAGCTTTGGCAGCTTCAAGGTCTGCTAATGTAGTGAATGGTGTTTTATCCGTAAAGTAATCTTTGCCAGCTTCCATCACTTTACAGCCAAGCGGTCCACGCTGATTTGGTATGGCAGCAGCTGCAACTAAGTTGACCTCTGAATCTTCCAGAACTTGCTCTAAACTACTGGCAACTTGTACATCTGGAAAGCTATTTTTGAAGGCTGCTACTTTAGCGTCATCTGGGTCATACACCCATTTGAGTTCTGCGCCAGCTTCAAGCAGCCCATTGCTCATACCGTTAATGTGACCGTGGTCTAGATGAACTGCTGCAAACTTGAATTCACCTTTTTCAACTACTGGACTCGGTTTACCCTTTGGTGCGTATGTCATACCGTCTGATGCATTTGCCATAGTTAGTACCCTTTTCCTATATTTGCGGACTTATATATATCTAAGATTGTTTTCAAACTACGTCGTCCTTCATAGCCATCTATTTTAGGTGCTTTGTTTTCTTTAATAGCAGCTACTAAATCAGTCATGATGTTGATGTGCCCTGTGGCTTTAATGCCTCTAGGGTCACCACCTGAGCCAGCACTACTGTCTTGGGTTAAAGCTACAGGTTCTACTTTTGCAGAAGATGCATCTACCAGCGACCAAGCGCTGACTTCTTCACCTGTAATTTGTATGCCACCTTGCGTGCCATAAATTTCAGCTTTATGACCAAAGCCAGGTGCTGCGGTTGTCGTTGCGGTAATGGTTGCTAGTGAGCCATTAGCAAATTCTAGCGTTGCAACTAAGGTATCTTCCACCTCTACAGTTCTATGTAATGTCTTAGCAGTCGCTTCGACATTCACTGGGTCACCCATAAACCAAATAAGTAAGTCCACTAGGTGGATGCCTTGATTCATCAATACACCACCACCATCGAGCGCCCAAGTACCTCGCCACTCAGCTTGGTCGTAGTAGGCATCATTTCTCACGTAGGGCATGGTGATTATGCCTAGGGTTAGTTCGCCTAAATCTCCTGCATCTATGGCAGATTTAACTTGCTGAAAAAGAGGTTCAGCACGACGTTGAAGTGCAACAGCAAGTTGTACACCTGCTTTTTCACAAGCTTGAATCATTGCATCAGCATCTTCTAAAGACAATGCCATTGGCTTTTCAACCAGTACATGTTTGCCCGCTTCTGCTGCTGCAATTGCTTGTGCTGCATGTTGACCGCTAGGCGTACAAATGCAAATGATGTTGATATCGGGGTTCGCCAACATATCCTCGTAGCTTAGGCAAGGAACACCAAAGCGTTCACTAATGCTTGAGAACTTTGTACTATCATAATGTGCCATTGCACTTAGCTTTAAATCTTCATTCGCATCTATGGCTTGTTGATGATATTCTGCTATCATTCCAGAACCTAGAATGCCTACGCCTAGAATATTTAAACCTGAATTAGTCATATGCTAAATCATACCGCATTTATTGGACTAGCTAGAACTTACGAATACCTTAAAGGATATTATTATGAAGCCTTATAAAATTGCACTTATCGGTACAGGGAGTATTGCCTCAGCGCATGTTGAAGCTTTGGGACATCTGGAGGCTCGAGCCACCCTAATAGCCGCCGTAGACATCAACGAAGAGGCAGTCCACTCCTTTTGCGATACCCACAACATTCCAAACCGCTATACCGATGTAACCGAAATGCTAATAACAGAAAAGCCCGACCTAGTACACATCTGCACACCACCCCAAAGTCACAAAGACTTGTCTATTCAGTGCATGGAAGCAGGCGCATGGGTTTTGTGCGAAAAGCCTTTAGCCATTTCACTAGAAGAAATCGAAATGATTGCTGATGCAGAAAAACAAACAGGCAATTACACCAGTAGTGTCTATCAATGGCGCTTTGGTACAGGTGGACAACATCTAAAAAAACTTGTAGATAATGGTGAACTTGGTCGTTCACTTTTAGGAGTTTGCCAAACAACCTGGTACCGAGATGATGCCTACTATGCCGTACCGTGGCGTGGCACGTGGGAAAGTGAATCAGGTGGTTGTTCTATGATTCATGGCATCCATGCTATGGATATGCTGCTGTGGGTTTTTGGGCCGTGGGCAGAAGTCACTGGGCAAATAGATATTATGAATCACGATATTGAAGTGGAAGATGTATCGATGGCACTTGTGAAATTTGAGAATGGAGCTCGAGCAACCATAATTAACTCAGTGGTATCACCTAGACAAGAAAGCTATGTCCGTCTAGATTTTGAAGAAGCCACAGTTGAACTTAAACATCTGTATGCCTATGACAATAAAGATTGGAACTATTCTATATTTGTTGGGTCAGAAAAATCGACCAACCTAAAGCAATGGCAACATCTGCCTGAAGATGTACCGAGTTTACATACAGGTCAAGTGAGCCATCTACTAGATTGTTTAGATAACAAAACTCAACCAGATACCAGCGGTTATGGCGCAAGGATGACGCTAGAGTTCATTGCCAGTATGTATAAATCTGCTTTAACTGGGCAAACTATCAAACGT
>CALHRJ010000431.1 GCA_938038395.1 uncultured Deinococcales bacterium
AGCGTTTCTTCAGAATTAGCACTAAATACTTCCGCAAGTTCTAAAGTACTAAACGCTTTACCAAGCTTCGCTTTATCATCTTCCCAAATCAATTCATTCGTCTGCGTCAGTGGCATATCCTTAAGTTCTAAGGTCTTTTCCTCTACTAAAGCTTGTAAAAAGAGTGGCGCAGTTTCTGCGAATAAATCCTTTTGTTCATTGCCAACAATGACATCAACCTTAAACGCACTCAGGTTTATCTTGATTAAATAACTTTCTTCTTTAGTATCTAGTTTGCCATAACCAATTAGTGTGATGATGACGTCGTGCTGGCGCATGTCGCAACCAAGCAATGACACTGTACCTGTCACAGGCGTAGTAGGAACATCGTCAGGTGCTTTGGTACTTAAAGTAAAAGACCTAGCCCATAGATCAACCCAACGAAACAAGGGTATTTCAGGTGTTCCTTTAGTTGGAAAGACTTCTAGGATTTCTCGAATAAAGCCATTCAGCAAAGCAGCATGGCGAAACATACGTGGCTCTTCTTGAATATCTGCCAGAGTATTTTGAAAAGCCAGAACACTTTCAATGTCTAGGTTGCCAAAACCAGCTAGAGCTAATTCCATTAACCAATGGCGGATACCTTCGCACCATATATCCAGTTGGCCTGGGGGTGCTTGGGTAGGTGTGTCAATAGCTGTAATTTGTGGCGTGGGTCGACTAAGGGTTTCGGTGAGTTGTGCGCTTAGAGCATCATGTTGGGCACCTTGTAGGGAGGCTCGAGCTGTGGCTAGCACTAAAAAATGCCTATCCAGAAACTCACTCTTCCCAAGTGCTTCTATTGAAATCGAAAGCTCAGATGCCAGCGGTGTATGACTAAACGCTGCTTCAAGACTTGCCAAGCTCTCCAACTGCTCACCAGACAGACGACTAAATCCAGATAAAAATATTGCGTCAATCTCTGCGATTAAGGCATTACTTTCAACAATGCTTTCAGGTACTGTTTTTAATAAGTTTAAATTCACAATAAGGCTCTTTTATTCATTTCACAAACTACTTAACAAACCAGGCCATTTCAGGCACGGGCTGATTGTTACTAGGTAAGTTGACATAAGATAGATAACTCAGAAAACGACTAAAGACCATACTGGCATCTACTTTGTGTGGACCACCTGCGATGGCACTCTCAATGTCATAGGCATTGGAAACTTCATTTGGGTCTAGGGTCATACCTAGTGTGTTGATGATGCGCTTAGCACCAAATTGTAGAAAGCCTTCTGAGATTAATAGGTTTAGATGTTTACAAGGTCTTCCACGTAAACCACCGCAGGGGCGATTGTTATTGGTTGAGCAATAGAAGTTGGTTGTGCCTGCTTCTATATAAGACACATAGACACGTTCTATGTCCGACCCGCTCGATACGACGCCTTGAAGTCTACCCGCATAAAGTTCAACGAAAGGAACTTTTTTAATAGCTCTATCCTGTGCGGAGCTACTCTTTTTGATGATGCTACTTTGTGATGTATGTGTTGTTAAAGATTCTTTGTTTGAAGCCATTACCTTAATAATAGCGACTTCTTGCTTGTAACAAGGCGTTGGCTAAAGTAACGATTAATTTTGGGTGAAATAGAAGTCGTCATCTATTTCTATAAGCTTTTCTGAGTGATGCATAGTCTCACCAATCTCTTCTAAAATACACCTATCAAATCCTAGAACTTAAGGAAAGTTATGGTATTAACGTTATATTCGACCGTTACTGTATACTAACTATTTACGTCACCTTATACCGTGTCCGAAAAATATGTAGTGAAAAAATTGTTAGAACTACCATTTGCTCAACCATATTCCCTAAGCCACGTAGACAACTATGTAAAAATCACATCAGCCTAAACTACAGCTATAAACGGAATTTGTATTACTTCTAGCCATTTGATCGTATTAGTCCACTTCCTACTTTTGCATGAGGTATTATCGAGCATTAAGATTAAGACTGATTAAAACAAGTATATGAAAGGACACAATCTAATATGTCGCTAACCGTAAATCCATCTGCTGTGTCAGCATCACCCCATCGACCTTTAGATACGACCCAAGCACCAACTCCTAGTCTGGCCTTTGATTGGGTCTATACAATTTTAGTTTTCTTGCTTTCAGCTGGCATCTTTTTGGATGGTTGGTCACATTCAGAATATGGTCCAGACCAATCTGTATTTAGTGAGTATCATTTATTGTTCTACACAAGTCTTGCTGTTATTGGAGTTTGGCTTTTTGGTGCGGCATTTTTAAATCGAAGAGATGGCTTTACTGGCTTAAAAGCATTGCCAGCAGGCTATGCTATATCAGCACTCGGTGTATTCATTTTTGGCATAACGGGTATGTTTGATCTCGTAGGACACAAACTCTACGGTTTTGAAGTAGATTTTGAAGCACTATTTAGTCCGTCACACACTGGCTTGTTTGTAGGTTGGGCTCTTATTGCTATGGGTCCAGCAAGAGCTGCTATGTTTCGACGTGACAGGCACCTAAAAAGTCTAACTCAAAATGCTAGCGCAACCGAATCTAAAGGTTGGTTCAAATCTATGGGCAGTCTAATGCCTGCTCTGATTGCCTGGACAAGTTTTACAAATGTTCTTGCTTTTGTCGGCATGAACTTTTTTGCCTCATCTAACCTATGGATGGTTTCTGGTTACAGACGCGATACTTGGGATTATCCAGCACAAATGCTGGGTGCTTTAGGTATCATTTTTGAAACTGCCATTGTTATCGGTTGCTTAGTGTGGCTCATCAATAGATTTAAGTTGCCTACCGGTAGTATTCTATTCTTTTTTGCTGTCATTGGCATGTTTGGTGCAATTCCAAGTGCTGATATCACAATGGTTCCTGTCGCCTTAGGTGCGGGTCTTGTGGGCGAAGTTCTTTACTTTATATTACGTCCAAGTATTCAGCGACAAGCCCAATTGCATACCTTTAGTTTTTTACTAGGTCTGGCTTGGTGGTGCATATTTTATGCTTTCATCGTTCTTGCAAATATTGAGGGTGGAATTTGGTTTACACCCTATGTTTGGACAGGTACAGTTTCTTTTGGTGCAATTACTGCCTTACTCATTTCTTTACTTAGTACGTCTAGTTCTGGTGCTGCTCAAAGTATTTCTCAACAAGAAGCTAGTCTGTAAATTGAAAAATATAGCTGTCCTATCACTAGTCCTAGTGCTACTATTTCTTTCTAATAGTTTTGCTCACCAAGGTTTTTATCAACTTAGCAAAGAAGAAGTTGTTGGCAACTATGAACTCAGTGTATTACAGGATTTTGATATTGATAAAGAGGGTAATAGTCAAGGACAGCTTTTGCTTCAACTTTCACATAATGATGACGTTGTTTCAAAAGAAACAGAAGTTATAGCAATTATAAAGTTTGAAGGGGAAGAAATAGCCACAGGTGCTATGGATAATGTTGGGGGCTCGAGCCAAGACGGTAAATCCTTCTATAGTAACTATCTTTTCACCCTACCCATAACAGATTTAGGAACTTACAGCGTCAAGCTAGCCATTGATGGAGAACACGGTCAGGCAGAACGACAGTATTTTTTCAAAAGTAAACGCATTAACAGTTGGCGTAACCAACTGATCGAAGTTATACCCAGCGCACTCATTTTAATCATTTGCCTCGTAGGTGGGGCCATACTCTTCTTGCCTGTCAATCAAAAAGTGGCAGGCAAAAAGAAAGGAGAACAGCATGTCTAAATTTTTTATAACCTTAGTTACACTAATGTTTTTTGCAATTACTTTTTCACAAGAGGTTGAAACTACAAACCCCATTGCAAGGCTCAATCAGTTTATAAATCAGGTGAGCTCGAGCGAAGAGCACCTCATACACAAAGAAAAAGTTGGTCCTTATCTTGTCAATGCAGATGGGCAACGTCTTGTCAAACATCCTTATTTAAAATTCGATATTACTAAAGACGGTGAGGCCTTATCTACTGATTCAACTGTACGGTTAGAATCTAAATTGCACGTCCATACAAAAGATCCGCTTATCCGCACCTATACTGCCACACGTGATGGAGATAGGTTTGTTATTGACCCAATTGACCTAACACCTCTTAAAGAAGTAGACCATACATACGGTGGTTGGTTAGTATTTGACCTTATTATTTCAGATGGTGAAACTGAAGCGCAACGAGAATTTGATTTAGATTACTACTCTCCACGCCCTGAAGTAAGCTTTTTATTTAGGCTCTTAAACACTTTAATTCCTATTATTGTTTTAGTCATTGCTTTCGCAGTATTTAAGCTGCGAAGTTTAGAGCGCAATCAACTAGTCCAAACCAGTGTATAGCTACCGAAGCTAGAATACATAAGTGTCAAAGTAAAATTATGGATACCCATTTCACACACTATGATTTACAAGATATAGCGTCATATAGCAGTTGAGTGATACCTTCAAATAAGGTCACTTAATTTTGCTCACCTACTTAACTCTCTTACTGACAATCAATAAGAGAGTTTTTTTTATACTTTAAGTCTTAAGGTATCAATAGCACTTTCAACAATTACTTCAGGAGTATTTTTCAAAGATAGTGTTAAAGCAGTATCTTCTGTTGGTTCCTCAAGAGTATCAAACTGACTATGAAGCATTTCAGCTTTCATATAGTGTCCTTTACGCGCTTCCATCCGCTGCCAAATAGTATCAAAGTCACCTTGTAAATAAACAATTGCTAAACCATCTTGTTTTAGGATATCGCGGTAACTTTCTTTTAAAGCGGAACAAGCTAAAGTACAGCACTTACCTTGTTCTAAGTTCTCTTTAATTAACTGATGAAGTGCTTCTAACCAAGGCAAACGGTCAGCATCATTTAAAGGCTTGCCAGCCGCCATTTTATC
Organism: uncultured Deinococcales bacterium; assembly: GCA_938038395.1. GTDB lineage: Bacteria > Deinococcota > Deinococci > Deinococcales > Trueperaceae > CALGZD01. The sequence continues at coordinate 4,861 of CALHRJ010000431.1, forward strand.
TATATTTTCTTGTGGGTGATAATCATCAGCATCATAGTATTGCCAAGCAAGTTGCTTAGCGATACCTTCTGCAATCGTACTCTTACCAGAACCAGATACACCCATGACTAAAACTGCTTTAATCTCCGACATAACTTTTATTCCCGTAATCTGTAAAGCATCTCACCCGCACGCTCCACCAGCAGTAAACCTTCGTCTTCCCTATCTCGCCAATCCTCTGGATTAATACTGCGGTAGTCACGATAACCCAGGTTGATGAGTTTACAAACCTCTTCAGGAATTTGCGTCGCTAGGGTAACTTTAATCCGAGGTACCTCTACCCCATTCTCAAAAGTACCTTTACCTTTTACATGGGTTGAATGTGCCAACGTGGTCCAGTGAATATCTTTAAAGGTTTCCCACTGATTCACAAAATAATCCCGCACATGGTAGCCAACAGCTTTAATTTCTTCACCATGCACGATACTCACTTCTTTTAAGTGTGGCGCATAGATAATAACCTCACCATCATCAGCAATAACAGGCTCAGTTTTATACATCGCTTTAGCAGCAGTCCACAAATCTTCATACATTTCTGACGGCATAGACAACACGCTTTTCATAGCTTTCTTTTTATAAATGATATTTAGCTCAGCACTTAAGTCAGAAGCAGCATGCCACGACTCAATGATGTCACCAATATAGAGTCCATGAAGCTCTTTGCCTTTCATAACAAGCTTAAGACTAGTTACAGGCATTACATCTGTAATGAACTTAGCACCTCGGTGCAAAACACGCCTTACAGCAGTATCTTTTACACCTATTGTGTCATAACTTGTTGAGAGTGCACCTAACCAATGTGTGCTATCTATAATTTCATGTCCTGCTATACCTGGAAACAGGTACTTAGCACCACCCGAAAAGCCAGCAACTTCGTGTGGAAAAACTGGACCACAGATCATCAGTTCATCGTAATCATAAATCATTTTATTGAGATTGATGGGTGTTTCGACATCTACAAAACCATCAGTCAAGCTAGTCATTTCACTACTTGAAATGGTACCTACCACTGTAAGTTGTTCAGGGTCATCCCATTTATGGTTAAACACATCTGATTTTGGATAGTGTTCTTTACGTTCAGCTAAAGATACGCCAACTAGCTTTTCAATAGCATCTTCACTCATAGCACGATGTGTACCTAAAGCGATCAGGTAATCAAGTCTACTAACTTGCTCACCAAGTTGTTCGTATAACAATTTAAAGATTAGTGGAATAGGTGCACTACGCGTACTATCTGGGATAATTACAAGGACTCGCTTGCCACCAAACTTGTGTGAAGCAAAGGCTTCTTGAATCAAAGCCCTTGCTTCGGTCTCACTTAAGGTTTCATCAATGTAGCCATTACCAACAAGGTGCATCATTAACTGCCTCCAACGGTTAATAACATCATATACCAAGCATGCTAGGCACATTTCCTGCTACTTCAAACTTATGACTTAGTCTGAAATAACATCCTAGACACCCTCAATTAGGTGTTTACATGTTGTAGCTACATAAACCGCTTAGGTTATAAATAGCTAATCAGCATATGCCTTACTAGTAATTACTACTAGGGGAATAATCTATTTTAAATAGCTAGGGTTATTGGTAAGCATAGAATTTACCTTCATCATAGCCATGATGGATGTTTTGTCTTAAACCTAAATTTTCAACAATTCTGTCAACATCTTGTTTCGTCTGAACGCCACTAAAGACACTGCTTTCAACATATTGAGTAAGTATATAGTAAAACATAGTGTGTTCACCTAAAGGTGGTGCTACAGATAATTGATAGGTCGCACTATTTGTAGGAAGTGTTACGGCTGTACCTGCATTAAGATACATAGCTGTTGGCGTATACATATTTGGATACATCAATTCTGTTTTACCTGTTGGTTCAATCAAAAAGACATATAGATAGCCTGTGTAAGGACTAGAAATATGATATGAAAAAGATTCACCAACAGTGTATACAGGGACAGCTTGCGTATTGTTACTTTCAAACACTTTAGTCGCTACAATTGTTGAGCAAGGAACTGCGTTGCCTAGACAACTTGCTGCATGTGCAGTTGTCGGTAATTGATACATGTAAAGTAATGATGTTGAGCTTGCTGCAACTGAACTAACTGGATTTTGTGTGTTAGTCACATTGCTGTTGTTGTAATTATTTACTGAATTTGAACTTGAACTTACAGAGTTTGAGCTAGATGAACTCGAGCTAGAAACACTTGAGTTTGAGCTATTTGAATTTACAGTATTTGAGTGCGTAGTATTTGAATAGGTGTTGTTTGAATTAGACGCTACAGGATAGGTACCTACTGGGTTTGGATTAACTGGATTTGGGTTGTAGGGGTTCGGATTGTATGGGTTACTGTTTATTAAGCTCGAGCTTGACGAAGTTGAACTCGACGAAGTTGAATTCGATGAAGTTGAATTCACTGAACTTGAACTAGAAACACTTGAATTCGATGAGTTCGAACTAGTCGAACTTGAACTAACCGTATTCGAATTATTTGGATAAGCAGGAACTGGGTTTGGATTTACTGGAACTTGTGGCACAACAACTGCTGGATAAGCACTTACTGGACTTACAGGTTGAACAGGTTGCACGGGTACAGGAGCAACAGGCACAGGATTTAGATAGTCATTATTAACATAGCTCGAGCTAGATGAGTTTGAACTCGTAGAATTTGAATTCACTGAACTACTACTAGAAACATTCGAGTTTGATGTATTTGAATTAGTCGAACTTGAACTAACCGTATTCGAATTATTTACGGCAACTGGATAAGCAGGAACTGGGTTTGGATTTACTGGAACTTGTGGCACAACAACTGCTGGATAAGCACTTACTGGACTTACAGGTTGAACAGGTTGCACGGTTACAGGAGCAACAGGCACAGGATTTAGATAGTCATTATTAACATAGCTCGAGCTAGATGAGTTTGAACTCGAAGAATTTGAATTCACTGAACTACTACTAGAAACATTCGAGTTTGATGTAGTTGAACTAGTCGAACTGGAATTAACCGTATTTGAGTCATTTACAACTGCTGGATACGTTGGAATAGGAGTTGGGTTGACTGGTGGCGCTGTTACCACAGGATAAGCACTTACTGGATTTACAGGTGTAACAGGCACAGGATTTGGATTATAGGGATAGTTATTTACATAGCTCGAGCTTGATGAATTTGAAGTAGACGAATTAGAATTCACTGAGCTTGAACTAGAAACGCTTGAGTTTGATGTATTTGAATTAGTCGAACTTGAACTAACCGTATTTGAGTTATTCACAGCCACTGGATAAGCGCCAACATGCGTTGGATTTACAGGATACGTACTTACTGGATACTCGGAAGGGTTTGGGTTCACAGGATAGTTAATCGGATTATAAGCATTTGAATTCACATAGTTTGAACTACTTGAGCTCGCAGAGTTTGAGTTTACAGAGTTTAAATTCACCGAGTTTGAATTTACTGAGTTTGTACTAGACACGTTCGAGCTGGACGAGTTTGAATTCACTGAATTTGAGTTTACAGAATTTGAAGTAGTGGCATATGAATTCGCAGGGTTTGGAATGACAACCACAGGGTAAGAACCTACAGGGTTTGGGTTCACAGGGTTTGGTACGTAAGGCACTGGGTTGTAGGGAACATTATTTGCCGAAGTAGCGCCTGTAGAGTTGCTTGAATTTGAGGTTACAGAATTTGAGCTAGAAACACTTGAATTTGAAGAGTTAAAACTAGAAGAGTTAGAATTTACCACACTCGAATTACCAGTGGCAGGATAGTTACTTATCGTGCTAAGCGCACTTGCTGTATTTGCAGAAGCAATACCCGTATTGTTTTGAAATGGATATTGTGGATAATGTGACCTACACTCTGGACTTGCTGCCCAAATCTCATAGCTCTGAAAACAGTAATTAGTTGTCGGAATCGGATAAGTTGCTGTAGAAGGTAACTCAGCAGGAACACACGGCTGCGTATAAGGTGTTGTGTAGGGTTGCTCACGACCACAAGGAATATTAGGTGTTAGTACACAATTACTGTTCGCATCATATGTACCATTACATATATCTGTAGGAATAGGAATAACTTGATTATTTGCGTAAGCAATGCACTCAGGGTAGCTCGGATAAGCAGTACAATAATCTGGAAATCCAGGGCCATAATCCATACTGATAGCAGTTACCTGAATATTAAACTGAGCAACACCAATATTTAAAATCAATATTAAAGAGATTGCAATTATTTTTTTATAAAGATGTAAAGTTTGAGGTAGGAAAGAGAGTTCTTTATAAATCTTGCGCTTGCTTCTAATCGACAACATACTAAAACGACTAGATTGGATACTACGAATAAATATTTTCACTATGATTTCCTCTCAGCATAACACTGAAATTTCCCGATCATAGACATTTACATCATAGAGAGTTTGGGAACGCTCAAAGATAATATTAGGATGAACCGACCATTCATTAAATATTTTCACAAAAACGTTTTGGTTGCCTTTTATTGGGTTTAAGCACGGCCACTATTGCGTAAAAAGTATAGCTTAGTGTCGTAATCTACTATATTAACTAAATGACCGAAAATTGCCACAACTAGCTCAATAAGAAGTCATAGGTATGATTTCTACATACTGTTTAGACAAAGCATCCTAGATAGATGTAGCCCATTAGAAGGTTAAACGGTGTTTTATCGGAGCAGAATGTTTTCAAACAAAGTACACTAAACCTAAGTTCATTCATAAACTGTAAAAGTATGTTGCAAACAAGCCCTAAAAATATTTATGGCATAGTCCTATGTGTTTTCAACCTTGAGCATTGAGCAGGACATAGCCATAATAAATTTACCTACCCCATAAAGCCATGTTTCAATGTATACTTCTATAACTTTAGGAAGGATATTCATTCTGCTTAAGATACGTTCGGATTAGCAGAATGCATATTTTGACGGTACTGTAATGGTTTTTTCAAGTAATACATTTTTATTCTTATTTTTACCTATATTTTTGCTTATCTATTATATGAGTGGCAAAAAACTCCGCTCACTTATCATCGCGATTGGTAGCTATATCTTCTTTGGCTGGTGGCGTCTAGACTATCTGGCGCTTATTTTGCTATCCACTGTGCTTGATTACTTTTGTGGCAATGCTATTCACAAAGCTAAATTGCAGGGTAATAAAGGTAAAATTTGGTTACTCGTTTCAGTCATTACTAACCTAGCTTTACTTGCTTACTTTAAGTATTTCAATTTTGGTATAGATAGTTTCAATAGCCTCCTCAGCACATTTGGTGTCCAGAATCTGGAAGTTTGGAAAGTAATTTTGCCTATTGGCATTTCTTTCTACACTTTCCAAACCATGAGCTACACCATAGACATTTACCTAAAGAAAGCTAAACCAGTTGACACCTTTACTGATTTTATGGCTTATGTAGCTCTCTTTCCCCAGCTAATCGCAGGGCCAATCGTGCGCTACAGATCAGTGGCTGAACAACTTCGTAGTAGAACTCATAGTTTAAGTAAGTTCTCCGAAGGTTCTATGCGCTTTATGGTTGGCTTTTGTAAAAAGGTATTGATTGCTGACGCTGTTGCCCCTATTGCTAATATGGTATTTGCGAGCAATGACCCAACTGCAGCGGATGCTTGGCTTGGTGCAATTGCCTATACCATCCAGCTCTATTTTGACTTTTCTGGCTATAGTGACATGGCTATTGGCTTAGGGCTTATGCTTGGCTTTCGTTTTCCTGAAAACTTTAATCATCCATACATCAGTCAGAGTATTACAGAATTTTGGCAACGCTGGCATATTAGCTTGTCAGAATGGTTAAGAGATTACCTATATATTCCGTTAGGTGGTAACCGTATATCATCATCACGTACCTATATAAATCTAATGACGGTAATGCTACTTGGTGGCTTATGGCACGGTGCTAATTGGACTTTTGTATTGTGGGGTGCGTGGCACGGTACGATTCTTGCTATTGAACGTTTTTTTGGCTCCAAAAAATTGTGGAAAGCAATTCCAGCTTGGTTAGCTATTCCTAGAACCTTTGTCTTAGTTATCATTGGTTGGGTTACCTTTAGAGCTAGTGAAGAAACCGAATCTTTACAAGGTGCACTAGAAATTTATAAAGGCATGTTTGGTTTTAACGGCATTAGCCTCAGTGATTCATTAAGTTGGCAAATCACAAACTATCAACTTAGTCTACTTTTTATTGCTCTTATACTCGTTTTCGCTGCACCTTGGTGGCGTAATCAGCTTTCAAAACTACCCGAGCAACGTTCTTCTGCATTAGCGAATCTTCACTTGATCATATTACCTCTTTTCATCCTAGCAATTCTCCGTTTAAGCAGTCAAAACTTTTCACCTTTCTTGTACTTCCAATTTTAATTTTTATGAAAAAGACACCTGAGCACAGCAATAACATACTAAATAGTCTTCCAACAATTGTAATGCTTGGCATTTTGATGCTTGGATTTATCTTTGCAGCACTTGCTTTACCAAAGCTAAACATTGACACAAATGACCTTAGCAAAAGAATTCTTCGAGGTGGCGACAAAGGTATTACCACACAATTAGATTCTGAACTAAATGATGCAATAGGATTCAAGAACTTTTCTCGTAATCTTTGGGGTGTCATTGAATATCAAGTCTTTAAAGAAGGTCGCAAAGGAGTTTTAATTGGTAAAGAAGGTTGGCTTTATAGTGATGAGGAGTTTATCCATTTCCCAAATGAGCTTTCAGAGCTTGACGCTAAGTTAGAATTTATGGCTTCTACGGAAGCAACGTTAAAGAGTTATGGAAGTGAGTTAATCATCGCTTTAGTTCCAGCAAAATCTCGTGTTTATCCTGAGTACTTGGGTCGATATGAGCAACCTAGTTACACGTTAGAGAGGTATGGGAGGGCGCTCGAGCGCATCCAATCAGCTAACCTAAATGTAGTAGACCTCTACACCCCACTAAAAGAAGCAAAAAGCACTCAACCCACATTCTTAAGAACAGACACCCACTGGACCACTTTTGGCGCAGAGGTTGCTGCACAAACTATCTCAAAACAGATCAAAGAAACACTCACTTTACAAAATCTTGATGGTGATAGATATCAAACTACAGTTTTAGACAGCTTCCAGCATTCTGGTGACCTATTAAAATTTATCCCAATGGGAAAATACCAGAATTTAGGCCCAATACCAGATGATATGAATAAGCTATCTACTGAAAAAGTTAGTAGTGATGACGAGCAAAGTGCCAGCTTAGGTGCAAGCTTGTTTGGTGGTGCAACTATTCCAGTAACCTTAATAGGCACAAGTTATAGCGCCAATCCACTATGGAACTTTGAAGGTGCTTTAAAGGTTACTCTTGGGGCAGATATTTTGAATTGCGCCGATGATGGCTTTGGTCCAATTATTCCAATGAAAAATTATCTCGAAAGTAATGAACTAAAAGAAACACCACCAGAATTAGTCATTTGGGAAATACCTGAGCGTTTTCTACCAGTCGATTATTCAGAAAAAAATGGAAAAACACCATGCTAGTAACTAGCATGGTGTCAATTTTTAGATTTTTTTAACTAGATATATTAAACAAAATTTAAGTACCACGACCATAACGACCAGAACTACTACCACCAATTGCTGCTTCAGCTTCTTTGGCTGTCGTTGGTAATGGTGCACTCGATCTAGATGGTGCGGCACCTGCTGCAGGAGCACTCGTTGAGCCACCTGTATCAACCAAGCGTGCATATTCCTTAGCGTCCACAGCACGCTCAAAGCCCATATCATAGGTAATTTTGCGTTGCATAAAGAGTTCGGATAAACACATATCCATAGTAATCATGCCCATCTCAGCACCCATCTGCATTTGTGAAGTAATTTGGTGAACCTTACCTTCGCGAATCAAGTTACGAACCGCTGGTGTGGCTGATAAAAACTCATAGGCTAGAATTCGCCCACGTCCTTCAGCTCTAGGTAAAAGCTGTTGAGTCAAAATAGCTTGTAAATTGTTAGCAAGCTGTACACGCACTTGTTCCTGCTGTGCTTCAGGGAAAACATCAATAATTCTATCTACCGCTTCTGGTGCAGAATTTGTGTGCAAAGTTCCCATAACTAAGTGGCCTGTTTCAGCAGCAGTTACGGCTGCGCCAATTGTTTCATAATCACGCATCTCGCCTACAAGAATAATATCTGGCGCTTGTCGCAAAACTGCTCTTAGTGCATTATCAAAACCATAGGTATCTTCACCAATTTCACGTTGGTTAATGATTGAACGTTTGTGGTTATGGAAAAATTCAATCGGATCTTCAATCGTAACAATATGTTTTTGATAAGTACTATTAATAAGGTCAATAAGCGCTGCCAAAGTTGTTGATTTACCAGAACCAGTTGGTCCAGTTACCAGAATAAGTCCACGTGGCAATTTAGCAAGTGCTGCGATTTCGTTTGGTAGACCCATTTGTTGCAAGGTCATGAATTCTTCAGGAATGGTACGAAGTACACCGCCAACAGACCCCTTTTGAAAAAAGGCATTGACCCTAAATCGCCCATGACCCGTAAGGCTAAAAGAGATATCTTGTTCTCGATTTTCTTCAAAGCCACGTTGACGCTTCTCATCCATCATAGAGAACATCATTTTGCGAGTCATTTCTGGTGAAAGCCTTGGCAAATCAGTAGGTTGCCACTGACCATCTAAACGAAGCATCGGTGGTAATCCTACTGTGATAATTAAATCTGAAGCACCCTTTTCGATGGTTAGCTTAAGTAAATCCACCATATTGAGTGATTTTTTTCCTGTTGGTTTATCATGCATTGACATTTTAAGTGCCCCCTTAAAATAATTGAAAATCTTTTAACTATATTTTTATACTACACATCAAATCATCTATTCCCAAAACCAAGTATCTTGAGAAATACCATACTCACTTTTAATAAATAACTGCGTTGCAAGCCAACGCAGTGTCGTTAAAAACCTTCTTACTTAGAATCCTATTGATCTAAATTTCTTACCTTAACTTCGAAAATAGTGGCTTTCAAAACAATCTATATCATAAAAATTCAGTATTAAATAGTCAGTATTATGTCGAAGTCTTAGCAAGAACTTCTTCTAACGTAGTTAAACCTTTAAAAGCTTTACGAATACCATCACCACGAAGACTAACCATGCCTTGCTTGATAGATACCTCTTTAATTTCGTTGGCAGAAAGACCCTTAATAATTGCTTTTTCCACTTCAGCATCATTAATCATCAACTCGTGAATACCCATACGACCTCTATAGCCACTACCGCTACATTTTTCGCAACCGACACCTCTATAGAGTTTTCGACCTGCCATTTTTTCAGCTGGCAAACCAAGTTGTCGCAACACATCTGGATCTGGCGTATACTCAGTTTTACAATCTTTACAAATTGTCCGTACCAAACGTTGTGCCAGAACACCTAACAGCGCTGCTGAAATATTGAAGGGTTCAACACCCATCTCACCAATACGCGTAATGACACCTGCTGCATCATTTGTGTGCAAGGTAGCAATTAGCAAGTGCCCCGTCAGCGCAGCTTCAACAGCAATTTCTGCTGTTTCACTATCCCTAATCTCACCAACCATGATGACATCAGGATCTTGTCGCAAAAAGGAGCGTAGCGCAGATGCGAAGGTAAGTCCTGCTTTATTGTTTACCTGTGTCTGGTTGATACCAGGAATCTCATACTCAACTGGATCTTCAACTGTGGTTACATTCACTTCTGGGACGGCAATACGTTTCAAAATACTAAAAGTAGAAAATGACTTACCAGAACCTGTAGGACCTGTAATCAGGAACATACCATAAGGTTGTTGAATAACATCTTTAAAACGTTCAAGATTATAATCAGCAAAGCCCAATTGTTCAATTTCAGGAATACTATCTGACTTTTTCAAAATACGCATTACGGCTTTTTCACCGTATACGGTAGGGAGTGTTGATAGACGCAAATCAGTAGATTGGTTCTTGTACTTATAACGGATACGACCATCTTGTGGCATCCGTCTTTCTGCAATATCTAAGTTACCCATGATTTTGATTCTTGCAAGCATTGCGCTCGAGCTTTCTTTAGGCAAATGCATATATTCCTGCAAAACACCATCTTTACGAACCCGAACCAAGACATCAACAGCATTTGGCTCAATATGAATATCAGATATATCGTTCATGATAGATTCACTGATAATATTGTTCACAACTTTAACCAGAACATTATCATCTAAACTATCTTCTATATCAATTTTACCCTCGTCGCCACCACTACCAACTTCTTCAACAAGTTCTTTTGCTAGTGCGTCCATATTTGCACCAGATTGGAAAATCCTGTTAATCAGTCCTTTTAGTGTTTCCTCGGTAGCTACAGCAGGTTGAATCTCTTTACCTGTCAGTAGTCTTAAATCATCCAAAGCGAAAACATGGCGAGGATCCTTCATGGCAACGACAAGAACATCATTTTCCAAACGTAAGGGCATGATGTTGTATCGTCTAATAGTAGCTTCTGGAATAATTGCAGCCGCAAACGGGTCTATCTCTATAGTCTCTTGCTCAATGTAGTCATAGTTCAACTGCATTGCCAAACTTCTTGCCAACATCTCAGGACTAATTTTCCCTGATTGTACTAGCGTATCTTCAAGCTTACCGCCACCTGTACGCTGGGTACTTAAAGCTTCTTCGATATCATTAGCAGTCACAAAACCAAGATCAATAAGTGTTTCACCTAAAGGCTTATTACGTCCTGTTTTAGCTTGTTCACTCAGTGCTTGACGCAATTGCTCACGTTTAATTTTGTGTGTTTTTAGAAGTGTTTCACCCAATCGACCTTTATCATCTTCGTAAAGTACTTCGATCAAACGACGTACTTCTGGTTCGGGACTACAAACAAAATCAATTTCCCGATCGATAATGGCTTTCAATTCACCCATTTGTCTAGGATCAGCAATGGCTAGTGTCAGCGTAGTGCCATTATCTTGGATGGGTACAGCACTAAATTGCATGGCATCTAGTCTTAGTAGTTGCGTTGACCACTTTACATCTAACTGAGATTCATCAAGCTCTAGTTGGTAGGTTAGGTCATTTTGTTCAGCTAATAACTGCGCTGTTTCTTCATAGCTAATATGCCCAAGTTCAATTAGAATTCTACCTAAAAGTCCACCTGTTCGGTTCTGCTCTTCAAGTGCTTCAACAATCTGTTCTTCGGTAACAAATCCTTTTTGCAAGGCAATTGCACCGAAGCGTTTGCTGGTATCAACATTAACATCTGGTGGAGGTTCTAAACCTAATTCTGGATAATACACCGCTAAAGCCCAAAGGATTTCTTTACTTAGAGCGTTGTATGGCTCAATAATACAGCCTGTTTCATCTTCGAGTTCTTCAATAATCAAAGCATCTAAAGGATCATTGAAAGCAACCCGTAAACGATTGCCATCAAGTGTAAAAGGAATCGCCTCTAAATCTTGAGCAATATCTCCTGATACTTTAGCAAGTGCTTCTTGCATTACATCAACACGAGGTAATGTTACCAGCGGTATGCCGATTGACTCCTCGATAGCTCGAGCTATCCTATGCTCCGAAATAACCCCAAGGTTAACTAAAACATCTGCTAACCTACCACCAATTTCAGCCTGCTGCACAATAGCTTCTTGTAAGTTTTCATCACTTACATAACCACTATCAAGCAAAACTGCACCTAGACGTTTATCACCACTTGAGAGAACTGCCACCGCTGCTCCTAAAAATCAAAAGAATACAAATATGTTTAAATTATTTTGCCATTTAATTTGCCACAAAATAAATAATGTTAAACTTATTATAGAACCTATATGCTATGAAAAACCCTTAAACAATCAAAGAATTTGTTGAGCAAAACTTCATCAAATCTCTAAAAGTATAGTGAAAAACGCTAAAATCATTAGCGTTTGCCAGTAATCAAAATCATTTTTAGCAATTTTTGAAGCGTAACGTGTCTTAGATCTTAATCTGCATATTGCCCACTAAACTATTAAAAAGCACTACAAAAGCATTATCCAACTGTTGGGTAGCCCATTTTAGTAAGACAAAAGTTCTCAAGTTTACGTAAAACTTTAGTATGCATTTTCCCAAGACTTAGTGGCTTAACCAGAAAACAGCGCACACCATAAATATTTGCTCCTAAAACATCGGTGAACAATTGATCTCCGAGCATCGCACACTTTGATTTATCAATATCTAATAATTTAAGACCACGCATAAAGGCAACAGGCAAAGGTTTCCCAGCTAATGCAATACCCTCAACATCTAAATAATCTAGCCATTTAGCAACATGCTTTGGTTCGCCATTGCTCAGAATAACAATCTGAATACCATCTTGCCTTAATTGATTAAACCAATGAAGATACTCTAAATCCAAAAAATCTTGGTTTGAAGCAACCAAGGTATCATCTAAATCAATCAACAATGCCTCAATTCCTTCTTGTCGAAGAAACGAAGTAGTGAGCTGCTTTAGATCCTTTAAATATCTGTAAGGTCTAAGAAGTTTCAAATTAATTGCTCAATTTTTTTCAAAGCTCATCTTTTTATCCACAAATTGACTTTAGCTTTACCTCTAGCACAATCAACAATCCACTTTGCAAGCTTGTTTGAATCATGCTGAGCAAAGGGTCCTTTTTCCATCAAAAGGTCTGTATATGCAACCCGTACATTCGCTTTTTTAAATTTTTCTGGATCAAATCCAACTACATCAGCATTTTCACTTTGATAAGCTAACAATCTGTGTTCATCTATCTCTCTACTATTGACCATTACCCAATCAGGATAACGTCCCAAATGCCTTCCAATAGCCTCAGTATGTTGCCAAGCGTCAAAGGAATCAGTTTCGCCAGCTTCTGTCATTACATTACATATATACACGACAGGCGCTTTAGTATTTTTTAACAATGCTTTGCATTCAGGCACCATAATTGGTGGTAAAATGCTTGTAAACACACTACCCGGTCCCATAACAATAATATCTGCCTCTTCAATGGCAGCAGCAACTTCCTCTACCAGTACGGGGTTCTTTGGAGATATCACTACTTCTTGAGCCGCTCCAGGAAAGTCTGCAACAGTACTCTCTCCTTCAACCCAATCACCAGATGCCTTAAGCACTCTCAAACTCATTGCTGACGGACTGACAGGATAGACTGCACCACAAATATCAAGTAGACCATTCATTGCTCGAATCGCTTGTGTAAAGTCACCTTCTACTTCAGTGAGCGTAGTAATAAACAGATTACCAAAAGTGTGGCCCTTTAACTCTTCGCCTCTTTCAAAACGATAGTCCAACAGACGACTAACTTCCGATTCTCGGTCTGAAAGAGCAGCTAAACAATCAACAAGATCTCCTGGCGGTGGTATATCGAAAGATTGACGTAATCTTCCTGATGAACCACCATCATCACTCACTGCAACAACAGCCGTAATATTCGAACTAAATTTTCGCAAGCCTCGTAAAAGATTTGATAAACCTGTGCCACCACCAAGCGCTACAATTTTTGGACCCTTAGAAAGAGATAGACGTTCATGCAAAACCGTAGCAGCACCACGTGAATGACTACTCAGTTTTGATAAAAGTGAGTGGTTTAACAAAACACCGGCTAAAATACCAATGCCTAAGCCAATAAAGGCAATAACACCTGATATCCATCCTCCATAGGTTGACCAAAGATTACTAACAAGAATTGTTTCAATAGGTGCAGAGATAACCTGTCGATTACTCTGTAAAGTCCATAGAACAAAAAAGATGATACCTAATATCATCAATAAAGCTCCAATAACTGCAGAAGCGATATAGCGTTTTACACCCATTCCAGGTGTAAGCCACAACCGCCACTGACTAACACGTTCCCACCGTTTCAAACTAACACCACTATGACCATCATAATTATTGAGACGGCTTTTCTGAATTGGGAGTAATCCTTATAGGTGCAGATTTTTCCGAACTTTTTTCTTCTTTATGACCTTTATCAACATCGCGGTGGTATTTTTGGATGTTGTATTGTTCAGCAACATTCTCAAGACTCAGTGCAATATCAGCTGTAAGACGCTCAACAGTTGCCACAGATCGGTGCATGCCGCCTGTACAACCTATTGCGAGTGTATAGTTCATACGGCCTGCCTTGAACGCATTCTCTACCAATTTCACAGAGAAGTCCTTCAAATTCTGATAAAAATCTTCCCCATCGACCTGACTAACCTCCCCAATACCAAAAACGTACTCTTGAACAGCTTTATTTCGACCATCCATGGGTCTTAAATTTTGATCATAATAGGGGTTTGGCATGGATCGTAGATCAAACGTATTGTCAGCATCTATAGGCGCACCATGCTTAAACCCAAAAGAGATTAATCGTAGCTGGAAACCTTCTATTTTTTCAAAATGATGCTGAATCTCTTGTACAAGTTTTCGTACAGCAAAATCACTAGTATCAAGATACCAATGTGCCATACTACGTAGTTCTAACAATAACTCATGTTCCTGTTTTAGGGATTGAAGCAAGGAACCAAGCGGTAATGGGTGTACGCGCCTTGTAAGGTTATAGCGCTGAATCAGGACCTCATCAGTGGCATCTAAATAAATCAATTCAACACGTTGATTTTTTTCCAGTTTGCTAACAATATCTTTAACTTGTTCTAGAAATTGCTCTGCACGAACATCAATACTTAAGGCAATGTTTTGATGAGGGCTTATTTCTATAAATTGCTCCCAAAGCTGTGGAAGCAAATTGTCAACTGAAAAGAAACCCATATCTTCTAACGTTCTTAAGGCTGTTGTTCGACCTGCACCACTTCTTCCTGTAAGAATAACTAACATAGTCTACCTCTTGAACGTAACAAACCCTGCTTTAAATATGAATACACAAATAAAATCTCACTATAAAAGGTCTTAAAATTGGATAATTTACGTTCTAAACAATTATCAAAATATTCTTTTTCTTGTATGCTCATCAGTAAATTCACGAAAACCTGCCCTTTTTCAGAAATTCAGTTAGCTCTTTCATTTTTTATAAAAACCACTTTATTCTTTAATTAGGTGCAATCAACCTAAATATCAGATAAGCAATTTACGTTCGTACTGATAAAACGCAGATTAAACCAACATCTAGGTTTTAAAAGTCAAACAAGCTCATATTCAACAGTATGCCAAATAAGCTATTGAGAAACTAGCACACGACTTCACAATTTTAAATTAAGAAATTAAATCATCGCCTAAGTCGTCGTCACCTACAATTTCTTTAAAAACGTCATCCTGAGCAAGATCTATCTCATTACCAGAAAGTTCACTATCGTCTTCAATTGGACGTTTCGTGCGATTAGGCTTTGCATTAGGTAATTTTGCATCTTCTTGACCTTCAGTCCGTCTTACAAATGTATTCATAGGAACAAGTTCATTAACTGGAAACTCTTGTAATCCCGTTTCAGTATCTAAATCAACACTTTGTTTGAGTGGATGAAGCTTAACAACCCGTCCACAACTACCCGATGACTCATGGCAGGCTTTACTTCCACGACGTGGCATATCACGAAGTAATTCTAAGTACATCTCGTGCTCATATTGCAAACAGCACATTAATCTGCCACAAGGTCCTGAAATCTTATCTGGATTAAGGGGCAATTGCTGTTCCCGAGCCATCCTGATGCCCACAGCATTAAAGGTTTGTAGCCAAGTTGAACTACAAGAACCATCGCCACATAAACCAAGGGTGCCAAGCATTCTTGCTTGGTCTCTAGGACCAACATTATGAAATTCGATGCGTGCTCTAGTATACTTAACAACATCACGTATAAAAGGTCTTAAATCAAGAATTTCTTGAGCACTGTAATGAATAACAAAGAGTGTTTCATCTAAGTTAAATTCAGTTGCTACGATTTTTACCTTCAGATCAGCTTGACGCACTTTTGCTTTGAGTAACCACTTTAATTCAGATGCCTTTTCCTTTAAGGATACATGCTTATCAACATCATCGGTAAAAGCTTCTCTTACAAAATGACCCGCAGGTTTATCAAATTCACAAATTTCAGTTCGGATAACACCAACATCTAATCCACGTTTCGTGCTGACAACACATTGGCTACCTATTTCAGGTACACTCTGTGGCGCTTCTACATAGTGAATTTTTGGTCCATTATCAAAACGAATGCCTATGCAATCAGGCATGGTTTCACCTCTTTTTCAACCCTTTTTTAAACAATTGTACTTAAATTTCATCAATACTTTCGGTATATAGTTGACACTATAAGGATTTCTTTTTAGATTGTTCTTTAAGACTATTTTTAAACTTTAAAATGAACTCTGATTTTAATAAACCAGATTTCAAACAAGCGTATTAGTTAGGCTTAACCCCATTATGCTCTTTTTAAGCAAAAACTTCTACACTTATCCCAACAGTATTCAAAATTAAGCCAAAATATAACTATTGGTATGCCTTGTTTAGCAAGCTCTCTCAAACAAAGTTCGTAAATTATAAGGAGAAAACTATGAGTTTCCGTATCGAAAAAGACACTATGGGTGAAGTCCAAGTTGCTAATGATAAGTATTGGGGTGCTCAAACCCAAAGGAGTATTGAGAATTTTAAAATTGGTGGGCATAAGATGCCGCTCGAGCTCATCCGAGCCTTCGCCATACTTAAGAAAGCAGCAGCCCTCACCAATAGTGAACTAACAGACTTTCCAAAAGAAAAAGCTGACATGATTGCAGCAGTCTGCGACGAAATCGTTGCTGGCAAACTAGATGACCACTTTCCACTCGTAGTTTGGCAAACAGGCTCAGGCACACAAAGCAATATGAATGTCAACGAAGTTGTTGCCAACAGAGCTATAGAACTAGCAGGTGGCGAAATGGGCAGCAAAACACCTATTCACCCAAATGATGATGTCAACAAAAGCCAAAGCTCAAACGA
>CALHRJ010000432.1 GCA_938038395.1 uncultured Deinococcales bacterium
GGAAGATGCTGGTGATGAAGCTTGGTGTTTACACCTTGGTTACTACAAACCACACTGGCCTTATGTAGCTAGTGCTCCCTACCACAATATGTATTCTCCTGAAGATATGATTGAGGTCAATAGAACTGACGAAGAACGCAACGCTCACCCAGTTGTTGGTGCATACCAAGATTTAAGACTGAGTACAGTTTTTGAAAAAGAAGGTGCTATAGAAACAATTATTCCAGCCTATATGGGCTTGGTTAAACAAGTGGATGACCACTTTGGACGCTTGTTAGACTTTATGCGAGAAAAAGGATTAATGGAGAATACTCTGATTGTCTTTACCAGCGACCATGGTGATAACCTAGGCGATCATTGGTCTGGTGAAAAAGATTTGGCTTATGATTGTGCATCTAGAGTTCCTTTGATTATTTATGATCCTTCTGAACAAGCGAATGATACAAGGGGAACAACAGAAAGTCGCTTAACAGAATTAATAGATCTCCTGCCTACTTTCATTGATTACTCAAATGGGGATTTGAAAGAACACAGCCACTTACTAGAAGGTCGTTCTTTAATGCCTTTACTGCATGGTGAAGAAATTAAGTGGCGTGATTATGTAATTAGTGAAATGCAGTTTAATGGGAGAACCCTTTTCAAAGATTTAGGGATAGAACAGGAACAGGCAAGGGCCTACATGATTCGCAACGACCGCTGGAAATATGTCTTTTACGAAGGTTTTGACCCACAACTTTTTGATATGCACAATGATCCAAACGAACAAAACGATCTAGGGACAAGTTCAACGCCCGAACATGAAACGGTACGCAGTGAACTAAAGGATAGTTTATTTTATTGGTTACGCAATTTAAAAAGACGAACGACAGTAACTACTGAAGAAACGCTCTGGCGTTATGGGTCAGAGTTTGAGGATAAACATGGGATTTTGATTGGGATTTGGGAAGAGTAGGGTTAAATTTGCTTATAGATTAATAATTGTGGTGGGCTCGAGCCTGTGCTCTGGCACCTAATAAAACAGTGCTTGTCTCTATATGTCTCTATACAGCAGAAACTAAAAAATAGGCTACGCCTGACTAAGAAAATCAAATTCACCTTGCAATAAATCATGAATCCTGACATAAGATTCAAACTGCTTTGCATAGAAATCTCTTAATTCAAAATTTGGCTCATACCGATCGGCTATTTGCAGACATTGTTCTGCCCCTTCGGCCTCATTACTAAATAATCCAACACCTGTTGCTGCTAATATGGCTGCGCCTAAAAGACCACCTTCATTGTTTACAAAAGTTTCTACAGGCTTTTGATAGATATCTGCTTTTATTTGTGACCACAACGGACTTCTGGCACCGCCACCACTATGGAAAATAGTTTCTACAGGTAATCCTTCGTTTTCAACTTGTACAAGTACTCGCTTCAAATCAAAACTCACACCAGACATAACAGCTCTGGTTAATTCAGGCACACCATGTTGAGGCATAAGACCAAAAAAAACACCCTTACTATGTGGGCTACCCAGCGTACGTTCACCCATTAAATGCGGTAAAAATAGTAACCCTGAATCTGTGGCGCTTTTTGACGCAAGTTCGCTTAAATAAGCGTAACTATCTTCTTTCTGATTACTTGCTTTTTCTATCTCAGCTTGGCAGAACTTGTCCCTAAACCAGCGCAATGATATTCCACCAGAATCCAAAAGTCCAAAAGGGACCCATCCATCCAAAACATGATGTAAATTCATAATACGATAGTCCGAAACAGGTTTTTCTGTAAAGACAGAAAAGATTGAGGAAGTCCCTGTAATATCTGAAGCAATGCCTTTGCGAGTCAAGCCAGCAGCAAGGAGCATACACAACATGTCTCCCCCACCAGTCACGATTGGCGTACCCTCTTTCAAGCCAGTTTCTTGCGCTGCAGACTTAGATACTTCACCCATGATATCAACAGATGGTTGAATCTGAGGTAGGGTTTCAAGATCAACATTTAAGGCATTGGCTAAACGTGGAGACCATTGGCGACTTTCTGCGTCCATCAAAAAACTTCCTGAGGCTTCAGAAAAGTCAGTCGCAGTATTCCCACTAAGCTTATAATTCAAAAAGTCTTTTGGCGTTAAAAATTTCCAAGTTTGTTCATAAAGTTCTGGTTGAAAATGTTGTAGCCAACTAATCTTTAAACCATGCCAATTTGCTATTGCTTGATTTGCAGCTGTACTTTGTAAGAGTGCTGAATCTAGACTTTCATTTATTGATGCTGCCTTATCTGCATATCGTTTGTCACACCAAAGCTGAACCATCTCTAGTAGCAATTCACCCGATTGACCTATTGCTACACAACCATGCATTTGTCCACTAATACCTATAGCTGCTATGTCAGATGCTTTATAGCTTTGTGCTAAACAATACTCAATACCATCTTTGACATTGCGCCACCACATTTCTGGATTCTGTTCAGCCCAACCTGTGTGAGCAATATGCAAACTTTGTTCTGGGCTTTGCCAAATCACTTTTACATCACCTTGAACGTTGATAAGTGCCACACGTGTACTCTGGGTACCTAAATCAATACTTAAAACTATTTCAGAATTTTGAGTCATTTTAAAACCATCTATCCTTTAAAACCGAGTCCGAAAATATCGTTAAACCAGTTTAAAATGTCAGGTGCTCTACCAGATTCCGCTTCACAGCTAGATATTCAAGTCTAAATATATCCAAAATTAATTAAGGAATTAAGCGGAAATGGTATAAAGCGTTGAACTGGCAACTATATTACAAGGCTTGCAACACTATAATACGGGGTAACAATTCAGTTTGCATAATTTGATTGGCCATAAATTTATATTAGCGAAATGATTTGGCTATTTTGTCTAGTTCATCGAATAAATCTTTTGGAAGAGGCTTAGCGAAAACTTCACTCATTACTTGAGTCCAGCCATGTAAAAAGTAAACCCAACCATCTTCCACCACAATCTCTTTGGCATTCGCTTGTCGATTAACCTGATGCAGAAAATCAAGCGAACCACGGTAGTTAATTTCCCATACATATGATTTTTCAGGGAATTGTGCATTATCAGTTATTGGTGAGCCTGGCAAATCTTTACCCATACCAGTAGCATTGATTATTAGTGATTCTGGTGGCAATGTTGCTAGAATTGCATCATTTTCTGTTGCCTTTTCATGTAGCAAAAAGTCACAGTTTGTTGATGTTTTGATACTTTCAACCAGCATTTTAATGTGCTTAAGGCGCTCTGGATTTATATCAACAATGGTTACTTTTTTAGGCTGATGGATTTGTTGTAAATGATAAAGCGCAATCGCACTCGCAGCGCCACCTGCACCAAAAATCAGAAGTTCACCTTTGCTATTTTGCCAGTGCTTTGCTGGCATAAAATTGTCTAGTGCCAACCCAGAAGTTATTGGGTCTTTTGCATGACCTATCAAGCTATTATTCTTTTTAGAAATACAAGAAACTTCATTACAAAGTAATGCATATTCGTCAAACTCTGCAAATAATTCATTTGCACTTTTGAATACATCAAGCTTGTGAGATGTCACCAATGCGCCCATGGCTAGTGGATATTCTTTAAGTTGCTTTACCACAGAATAATAGACTTCGGGTGCAGCATTAAGCGCAATATCAATCCCCTTAATCTCAGCATCTAATTCCCAAGCTTGTGCCCACAGTGGAAATACTTTCATTATTGATGATTGGCTTGTACTTACACCAATAAAATATAAAGTTCTCTTTTTAGGTGGTTCAATTGTCGGTAGAAGATTCATATAAACGTGATTCCACTGGTTGAAATTGGATGCACCTTATACATTCTTAAATTGACCATAATGGATTAGGAATAATTTTGCTTTGACCCTCTTCTTCAACTACCAAGGAAGCAAAGCCTTTTTCTGCGATACTGGCATAGTCGTAGCCAGCATCAGCTGGGTAAACTGCTAAAAATACAAAAGGTTCAGTTCCTGTGTTGATAGTGCGATGCCCCCAATGCGGTGGCACATATGACCCAGTTCCTGCAATCATTTTTTCTGTGTGGACTTTGCCTGTCTTGGTCTGCATAAGCAGTAGACCTTGACCACTAATACCGTAATACAATTCTCCTCGACTTTCGTTAGCATGGTAATGTCCTTTGGTCATAAAATATTCTTTACCAATCTTGCCAGCCTGAATTATAGTTGTTGAATATGCCATTTGACCTTCTATAGACGGCATGTCATAGGCCAGATGCACCTTATAGATTAAGGGATTATCTTTTAGGGCGACTTGTTCTGCATTTTGATTATTATACAAGCCTTGCATATCTGACAATCTTCGCTCCTGAACAAGGGCGGCATCAGGAATAATTCCAGAAGTTAAATCAACTTGTGCACTAAAAGGTGTCATTAAATCCATAGTTTTACGTCTCCTAAATGATTCTATTTTCGTTTTCTTGGTTGCTTAAACCATCAAGTAAATTTTGACTTGCAGCCATACTCATTCGTTGAACGGATTCAACTGTTGTTGCTGCCATATGGGGCGTAGCAATAAAATTATCGAGATTTAGTAGTGGACTGTCTTTTGGTGGTTCATGATTAAAGACATCCATGGCAGCACCTGCTGTATGTCCATTTACAAGACTGTCATAAAGTGCGTTTTCGTCAACAAGTTCACCTCGGGCAGTATTGATAAGATATATGCCTTTTTTCATTTGTGCCAAACTTGACGCATTAATAATATGTCGAGTGCTTTGATTTAGTGAGGTGTGTAGAGAAATAATGTCGGCTCGAGCACAAACTTCTGCAAGCGAAACAAGTTGAATATTTGTATCTGCACTAACGACAAATGGATCATAAGCAAGTATATTCATGCCTAGTGCTTGCGCTCGTTGCGCTACAGCATTTCCTATGGCACCCAAACCAATCAGTCCTAAACATTTACCGTTTAATTCCCAACCAGACCCCCGCTCCCACACACCTAGTTTTGCTGCATTTGAAATTTGGGGCACAGAACGGGCTAAAGAAAAAATCAGAGCTATGCAAAGTTCAGCGACAGCAATGGTATTGGTATTTGGTGTGTTAAAAACTTTAATCGCCTTATCTTTGGCAGCTTCCAAGGCAACTTTATCAACACCAACTCCATATCTAGAGATGACTTTTAGATTTGCTGCCTGTTTAATAACTTTAGCATTACAATCATCTAAACCCAGAATGACACCATCATAATCCCCTATCATTGCAGCTAAATCGCTAGCGCAATAAGGATGTTTTGGAGCACGCAAGTCCAATTTACAACCATGTGTTTCAAGTAGTTCATGGGCAGCTCCCTTATTCGCACAGAAGGAGCGTGGAGTTGCCAATATATGCCAGTTCATTTAATTTATCAGCCTCAAAAACTTTGTAAGCTTGTGTATGCAGTTTAACCTTTTAAAATTATCTTTATAGTCAGAACTATATCACGTTCCAAATATATAAAAATACGACATAACTATTTTAGTGTTACTGCCAGTTAGAGGTATTATTGACACAACCATAGGTAAAAACAAACCCTACTAAGAAATACCGCCTTAGTAGGGTTTATTGGCATGCCTAATAGGACTCGAACCAAGCACCTATCGTTTGGAATTTAGATGGATTGCTTTCTCACACAGTTTTTATCGCTAAACGTTTGGTATTGAATCAAGCTATCGTACTATGCATCAGCTTGATAATAGACGACGTTCTAACAATCCTATAAAGTGATTGCCCAATATGGTTTTATGGTTTGCTGTAATCTTCTAATTTCATTATCTGAAACTGACACGCTTTGTTTAAAAAAGACTATGTATCGGCAATGTTTTTATCTTTTAGATAATGACCAGATCGAAACTCTTCGGCTAATTCATGTTCTTGAAGTTGCGATTTCAATTGACTATGTAGTTGATCTTTGAGAAATTGCACGGTGATACGACTTTAAAAAAACAATACCACACGTTTTATAGTGTGGTATTTTTATAGTTGCATTATGGTAATTACGATCTAAATAATCAAGCTCCCTTAGTTCTTGCCAGTTGTTACATGCTTGAATATTCAGCCTTTACATACCAATAATAGGCATAATTATTTTAAATGTGTAATTGGGTCAGAAATCTTTCAAATTTCTTTTAGCCCTTTTGAATCATTTTCTCCTTTCCAGATGTTTTGATTAAACTCTGTAAAATTGCTTTGTTCTTCACATTTTAGAACCCGATTAAAACAAAACAATTGGGTAGGTATGCTTTTACTGGAATTTTTCTTTAACTTATCAGGAGAACCCAAAAAGTACTTTATACTTTTATTTCTCCATCCTCTAACTCGTAAATCCAATTTTGTTAGGTAATTTTGAGATTCCATAAAATCCTAAAAAACAAACAAGAAGTGAATACTAAAAGTGATTCTTCAAAAGAACCACTTTTAGTATTCCTTTAGCTATCGTTACTGAGCCCACTCAATAACAGGGTCAGACATTGGCGTCCCCTGAGGTACTGTGTAACGAAGTGACTCATTAAAGTCTGGCGTTATGATTCGCTCAATCACTTGGTCAGACCCACCAGGAATTGGATTAATGATCCTTACTGGATAGTCAATACCTTCAGTACTACTGAGTTCAAGAATAACTTCTTGCCCAACTTCTGTTTGTAGGTGAAGCTTACGTACAGTCAATGGTCCAAACTGAACTGTGGTTTCACGTCTAGCATCGCTATAACTCTCTTCAAGGAGTGGGAAGTCACTCACTGTCAGACCTTCAATGCGGACACGGTGTGTATAACCACCATCACTGGCTTCATTCTGATAACGAGGTGTAAATATCACCGTTTCGGCATCTAAGTGAACAATCACATCACCTGTAGGCACTTCACGGAATGCATAGTTACCTTCGACATCAGTTCTTGTCTGCCAACCATTACCTAAGACTAGGCGTGCATCCTGAACTGGTATATCTAAGTCTCTATCATATTCACCCGAGTCA
>CALHRJ010000433.1 GCA_938038395.1 uncultured Deinococcales bacterium
TTGGTGTGGGAAGCCGTTTAAGTTGGATACTGTTTTAGAGCGTGAGGGTTGGCAGGATATTACGGCTATTGCTAACAATCAGATTTTTGAAATACCTTCGGAAATTATTCTGCAACCTGGTCCAGCAGCATTGAGTGATGGCTTGGATGCTGTGCATAAGATTATTACAGATTGGCATAGTATTAAAACTTAGCGGGGGATCGTCGCATAAATTATAAAGTCCAGAATTGATAAGATATAAGACTTAAAACAAAGGCAAAAACCAAAGCAAAACCTAAAGTCAAAATCTAATCCCCCCTACCCCCCCTTAATAAAGGGGGAATAAAAAAGCCTTCTCTTTTTGAGAAGGCTTTAAAATTATTTAGTTCTAAAATCTATTTTAAAGAATACCTAATTCTTTAAGCTTAGACTCTGGCACAACACCATTATTCCAACCACGAATGCCATAGTACTCAGTAAGCATTTCATCTAACTCAGCAACTTGACCAACAGAACCTTCTGCTTGACTCGCTTCTTTAGTAAAGCGATCTGGAAGGGTATCTGAGCCTTCACCGTGACCCGCTAGGTTGTTGTAGTAACGCTCTAAGTTGTAGATACGCTCGCCTGACTTCATAACGTCATCAGCAGTGTACTCAATACCTAACATAGTTGCGTATTGGTCAGCGTACTCTTGTGCGCCTTCTGCAAATGCAGAGAACTTACAAAGATCTAGTGAGTCACCAAATGCGTGCATATCTTGGAAAATAACCGCAAGTTGACCTTTACCTTCAAAAGCGATCGGGTCAGTCTTACCACCAACACCAAGTAGCTCGCTGCCAGGTGTGTAAGCACGTAGGTGGCAAGCACCACGGTTAGAGGTTGCGTAACCGATGCCCATACCTTTAAGACCACGTGGGTCGTAAGCAGGAATTGATTGGCCTTTACAAGCCATAGCGATTTCACCATGGCCTAGTGCAGCAGCGTAGTGTGCTGGACCTTCGGCAATAGCGTCGCCAATGCCTTCACGCTTAGCAATTTTTTCAATCAAGTCAACTTGGCTATCTGCATCGCCCCAAGCAAGACCTTCAGAAGCTGTACCGTTTAGGTAGCTCTTATCAGTTGCTTCCATCAGCACCGCACAAGCATTACCTGCTTCGATTGTATCCATGCCATACTCGTTGCACTGCCAAAGCATATAGGCAATTGCATCACGTTCAGCATGGAAACAGTTTGGACCAAGTGCCCAAGCAGTTTCGTACTCGTAGGATTCTGTTTTGATTGTTTTTCCACGGTAAGTGACTTCAACTTCTTTTTTACAAGCGACTGGGCATGCGTGACAGGTTGGTTCATCTGTCAAGATAAGTTCACGAACAGTTTCACCAGAAATTGCTTCGACACCACCTGGCATAGCTGCAAATTGACTATTTTTTGCAGGAAGTGCGCCGATAGTTTGCGTGATATTCATAAGCACGTTTGTGCCGTATGCAGAAAGTCCACCTGAACCTTCTTTAACTTCACGCCATGCATCTGGATCATCTGGACGGTCACGCTTTGCAGTTTTGGTTGGCGCAGTTACGTTGTTTGGATCCATAATGGTTGCAAGCGCTCTTGCAGCTGCAGCTTTAAAGCCCGCTTCATCTTTTGCTCTAGGACGATTCTTACGATCACCCTTGATCACGATTGCTTTAAGGTTTTTGTTACCCATAACGCACCCTGTACCACCACGACCAGCAGCACGCTGATCTTCATTCATGATAGAGGCGAACTTTACAAGGTTTTCACCAGCGATACCAACACACATAACAGCTGCGTCGTCACCGTGACTTGCTTGTAGTGCTTTTACGGTGTCACTTGTGCTTTTACCCCAAAGGTTACTTGCGTCGTGGATGCTTACTTTTCCATCTTCAACATATAGATAGCTTGGTTTATCTGCTTTACCATTGATAAGTAGACCATCAAAGCCAGCCCACTTAAGTTTTGCAGCAGTCCAGCCACCCATGTGTGAATCAGTAACTGTACCAGTCAGGGGAGACTTGGTAACAACTGCAAGGCGACCTGACATGTTTGCGTCAGTGCCTGAAAGAGGACCGTTCATAACAGCAAGTAAGTTGTTGTTTGCCATTGGGTCGATTGTTGGACCGTTGTCTAGAACGTACTTAACGCCTAGACCTCTTGCTCCAATATACTTGCGGACATCATCTTCATTTAGACCATTATAACTAATGTCGCCATTTGATAGATTGATGTTAGCGAGATGATTCGCGTAACCACCTAGATCCATTTATAAATCCTTCCTGTTGCTACAACAAGCTCGAGAACAAGGTTTAATACCTGCTGCTTTTTTGTCGTTTTCACAACATTTCTTTAAAAATTTACCTGCTCATTATAAGCCTGTTCCGCTTTTCAAGCAAGCTTTTACTTTACATTTGATATTTTATGGCTTTCATAAGTTTTTCATATGCTCTTTATCGATACAGAAAGGTATTCTGTCTTGCTTGTTATAGCGCCTGCGCTGTGATTGAATAGAGATATGCTAAAAGTGAACTTATATGCGACTTTAAGGTCGATTGCTAAACAAAAGACGGTTGAGGTTGATTTGCCCGATGGCTCGAGCCTTACCCAAATCCTCGATTACCTTTTTGAGCGTTTTCCTACCCTAGAAAGCCAAATCCTCGATGAAGATGGCGAAATCCAAGAATTCGTAAGCGTATTTATCTCAGGAAGAGATGTGCGCTATTTAGATTACTTACAAACCACACTTGTAGAAGGTCAAAATCTAGATATCTTTCCACCCGTGGCGGGCGGTTAATGCTTGACTTAACTTTTGGTGGTGCATCTTTCTGGCTCATTCATAGTTATATGGAGCGTTTAGAAGCAACTAGAACCTTTACAAACAGCGAATCGCAAGAAGAGTCTATTAACGAAACCGAAGCACATTACGAATATGACGGCACAAGAGTGCTTTACAAAGAAGGCGAACCGCACCGAGTAGGCACGTTTTTGACCATGAAACAAGTCTATATGACGGTTGAAGCAATAGATCAATCAAATGCTCAAGCGGCAGCAGATTTAGAGCAAAAAGTTATGGATAAGCTTTATGTTCGCTTGATGCGTGCAGGTGGCTAAAAAGTATCAATTACTATAAGCAATATTGATAGTCTTTTATGACGATAGCTTCTAAAAAATTAAGACTTAAAAAACAACTCCAACATGCTAAATGGCAGGTCATTGCAGTAGTGTATGTACCGCTTGCCTGTTTCCTTATGGGTATAGCTTCGGGGAATTTTGGAGCGACCTTATTAACAGGTCGAATTTTATTATTGGTTACTTTAGGATTCTGTGCTGCAATTGTTTTAAATGGGGTTATGGGCCTATTTAAAAGTAGAAATAGTTTAGTCGCTCTGCTTTACAATTTGTTACAACACGTAAGCAATGATGTATTCCTGCTTTTCTTTTTATTGGTTTTAGGTGGGCGTTTGAGTATTGCGCCTACGCAAACAGTACTACTGTTTCTACTGCTGCTAGTTTTTTTAGCTTTTGCTACTGCTTGGATTGAACATGCTGCTCAAGAAGTTTTGACTGTCGATATATTTGCAGGGAGGTACTTGATACAAAATGGTTTGGAGCATATTAAGTTAGTCTGTATTTTTATGGCTTTGATGATTTTGTATGTAAGAAATAGTAGTTGGATTGAAGGTTTTGTCGCTACTGTTATGTATAACTTGATGCCGACGATTACGGGGAGAGGGCTCGAGCTCACCAGCATCATTTGCGCACTTATACTTGCAATACTCTTCTATCTATTATTTAACCTTATTTTTCGTGAGTTCATTGACTTTTTTAAGTAC
>CALHRJ010000434.1 GCA_938038395.1 uncultured Deinococcales bacterium
CCAACTACGGTACCCAATGACATAACAGATTCTTCTCTAAGTGGGTCAATAGGTGGATTGGTAACTTGTGCAAAACGCTGTTTAAAAAAGCGATAGAGTTGTTGCGGTTGGCTTGAAAGTACACCGAGAGGCGTGTCGTCACCCATTGAACCAATTGGTACAGCAGCATTGAGAACCATTGGCTCAAATATGCGTTCGTAGTCTTCTTTGCTATAACCAAAACTTGCTTGATAACGAAGTAAGTTTGCTTCTTCCCAAGTTCTAGCTGCTACTTCAGCGTCGCTATTTTTATAGTCAATGACTGGGGTTATTCTGTTCTTGTCTAACCACTCTTTGTAAGGTGCTTGCTTAGCATAGCGCTTTTTGATGTCGTCATTGCGAAGGATTTCATGTGTTTCGGTATCAATTGCAAAAATATTACCTGGCCCTAAACGACCACGTTCAACAATGAGCTCATCTGGAATTGGCACCATGCCAGCTTCAGAACCGACCACCACACGACCATCACTACTAATCCAGTAGCGCTGAGGGCGCAAGCCATTGCGGTCAAGCGCTGCTACTGCATAGCGGCCATCTGTAAATGCTAAGGCAGACGGGCCGTCCCATGGTTCAATTAAGTTACCATGGTACTGATAGAAAGCACGGACATCATCATCGATATCTTCTTTCTTCTCATAGGCTTCAGGTACCAGCATCATGATGGTATGCAGTGGATCACGTCCAGACATCATAAGAAGTTCAAATGCATTATCTAGAGCGGCCGAGTCACTTACATCTGGTTGGATGATTGGTAGAAGATCTTTAACATCCGCACCCCAAACATCACTTTCAAGCACAGGTTCACGAGAACGCATAAAATTCACATTGCCTTGTAAAGTGTTAATTTCACCGTTATGCGCTAGGAAACGGAAAGGCTGCGCTAATGACCAGCGTGGGAAGGTGTTTGTTGAGTAGCGCTGGTGAAAGAGTGAAATTGAAGTTTCGTAGTCTGGATCTGCTAGATCTGGGAAAAAGGTAGCAAGTTGTGAACCCAATACTAAAGCTTTGTAAACGATTGTTTTGTGTGACAAAGACGTAACATAAGAACGACCAAGTTCTTGGTCAAAAAGTTGATTTTCAATTCTTTTACGCTTTAGATAGAGTAAGCGCTCGAAAGCTTCATCATCTAAATTTGCTGGTCGCTTGACAAAAACCTGCTTCATGAGGGGCAAACGGCGACGTGCTATTTTACCAAGGACCGATGTGTCTGTAGGAAGGTCACGCCACATCAGAATTTCAAAAGCGGTTTCTAAATTTTCAATAATCGTTTGAAGAATGCTTGCTGATGCGTCGGTATCTTCAATCAGGAAAACACCTACTGCAAAATCAGTATCTTGCTCGAGCTCAATCCCTTCTTTCGCTAGCTCCTTGCGAAAGAATTTATGCGGCATTTGGGTTAAAACACCCGCACCATCACCTGTGAGCCCATCTGAACTTACCGCACCTCTATGTTCTAAATTTTTAAGTGCTGTAATTGCATCTTCCAAGATTTGATGTGACTTGCGCCCCTCAACGTCAGCAACAAAACCTACACCACAAGCATCTCTTTCTTGTGGCCATGCCAATGATTCAAAATCAGAATACCTTACTGAAGACTTATCAGAATTGCTCAAAACCTACCTCATCACTTCCACAATAAAAGACTGTAAATAACAAAACGACTTAACCTATACAAATTAAATAAGATAACAATTGCAAACGACCTAACAAGTCGTCCTTACAAATAGATATTTTTTATTGATGGTATTTCTACCAAGCCTGTAAACCTAAATAGTGCTGTAACTCAATCTTCAAAAACTAACTCAGAGTTAGGACTTAGTAAACTATTTCACTAACTCAGCTAGCTTAATTATGACACATTGCGCATCTTCATTTTTAGGACAAACACCTAAGCAGTTGAGTCCCTACTTCAGTATACAACGCATTTTTTAAATAAAGTGGATGGTTATTCTTTGAAAAGTGTAGTATTTTCTGAAAAAACTTTAGTTTTTAAAGCCTTGGCTACTATTTGACGCCTTAATATATCGTAGAACAATAAGTTACCTTTATTTCTTTCAAAAGATGAGCAAAATTTCGCTTTTATAGATGAATAACAGCCCAGTGTCTACCTGTTAATCCTTTATCTCGACGGTGAGAGTAAAACCTACTTGAATCCGTAAAGGTATCTAATTCACTGTCCCAAAGGTTATTGGCTTGAATACCTTTGTCCAGAAGTTGAATTCTATTCGCTGCAGCAACATCGAGCCTATATTTACCTTTTGAGCTTTCGTCTAAATTAGCAACATCGGCTTCGCTATAGCCTGCTTCTTTAAACTCAGCAACAACCTCTTCCCCAACTTGATAACTTTCTTGCCGAATACCCATACCCATGGCTACTTGAATGTTTTCTATAGCGCAGCCATAGTCATTCTGCATTTTTTCAACAGTTTTTGCTGCAATGCCTTGGACTGTGCCACGCCAACCACAATGCGCTGCGCCTACAACCTTTTTCACAGGGTCATGAAAAAGCACAGGCATACAATCTGCTACACTCACAACTAAAAAAAGATTTGGATCATCTGTCACAGAAGCGTCTGCTTGGTGCTCAAACCATGTTGCATCGGCAGAGAGGATTTTATCGCTGTGGATTTGATGAAAAGCACAGGTTTGTGCTTGAGTTTTTTGGAAGTGCTCGAGCACAATCTGGCGATTCCTAGCAACCTTCTCTTCTGCATCCCCACTACTAAGTCCAAGATTCAAACCTTCATAGTGACCTTCACTAATGCCACCTTGACGCCCAAGAAAGCCGTGTGTTGTTGAAATATTTGGTGCAGTAATTATATCAAGCTTCGTCATCATTCACCCTCGTCAAGCCTTTTCAAGCTTCATTCCAGTCATTGCTACTACCTACAAATAACTATATGTAGTCTTTGACAAAACTACATGAGATATTGAATCAACTTTGTATTTGGAAGCTTTGTATCTAAAAACATAGCCTCGGGAGACAATCTTGTTGTATAGTTATTGCAATAACTATTTTAAGCTAAAAGAATAAATTTGATTTCGAATTCTGTATTTGAGGAACCCATGAACTTTGTAACATCCAATGGCATAACCATTCACTACAAAACTGAAGGTAATTTTGAAGCTTCAAAACCTTGTCTAGTATTTCTCAATTCGCTAGGTACAGACTTTAGGATTTGGGATGATGTTGTTAGTCACTTTAGT
>CALHRJ010000435.1 GCA_938038395.1 uncultured Deinococcales bacterium
TTAATTAACCAGATAGTTAAATAAAGAAACTAAACGGTTAATTCTGAAAATCAAAAGGTTTAAGGAGCACTACAATGCAAAAGCAATTTGAGATAACACAACAGTTTAGAGGCGCAACACTAGGTACAATTGAAAACTTGACTGATGAGCAATTACTCGCTATTCCTGAAGGTTTCAAAAACAACATTCTATGGAACTTAGGTCACATGATAGTTTCACATCAATTCTTTATTTACGCTCCTGCGGGCTTAGATGTAAATATTCCTGAGGAGATGGCAGCTAGTTTCGGTCGTGGTACTTCCCCTAGCGATTGGGAATCTACTCCTGACATCGCAGAAATTAAAGCTTTAGCAATGAGTACTATGGCAATACTAGAAGCAGACATCAAAGCCAATAAATTCCAAAACTATGGTGGTATGAATGTTGGTGTACAACTTGAAACTGTCGATGATGCTGCAACTTTTATTTGCTTCCATGAAGGTGAGCATTTTGGTATCATTAAAGCAATTGCAAATTTAGTATAGGACCAAATTTCAATATGACTAGAGCATCAACATGACATCCATGACTTCAACCCCAAATTCACCTGAAGACTTTGATAATTTACATTCTACTTTTTCTGCAATCTCGGATGTAACTAGAAGAAGCATTCTGCGCCAATTAGGCGATGGTGAAGCTACGGTCAAACAAATCGCTGAACCATTTGATATGTCACTACCTGCAGTTTCCAAGCACATTAAAGTGCTTGAAACTGCGGGGCTGGTCAACCGCCGAAAAGAAGGGACAACACACTTTTTGAGCCTAAATGCTGAACCATTAAAAGAAGCATCTGACTGGTTTGAGTTTTACAAAAAGTTTTGGACAAGAAACTTAGATCAGCTCGAGCACTTCCTACTAAACGAAATGACCGACGAATAAATTTAGCCCAGCAAGAATATATTAGAATTATAGTAACCTTAAGAAATCCAACTAGGAGATAGTAACAATGATTGATACCCCCGGAAAAACCCTACACCTTGAACGCATGTTCGAAGTTCCACAAGATCGTGTTTTTAAAGCTTGGGCTTCCTCTGAAGCAGTCTGTAAATGGTTTGGTCTAGATCCAGAATCCGAAACCAAGGCCCAAGTAGACTTTCGTGAAGGTGGCAGTTATGTGCTTGAATCTGGACCTTATACAGTGCGAGGGGTATACAAAGAAATCTCACCACATGACAAAATCATTTTTACATGGCTCTGGGACCACGACCAAGAAGTTCCTGAAATGTTAGTATCATTAGATTTTACTGTAACGCCTACAGGTACCAAAATGACACTCATTCATGACAATATTGCAGATCAAGAAAGACTTGAACAACACAAATACGGTTGGGAAATTGCCCTACCAAAAATTACAGAAAGCATTGCATAATACCAATTCCGTTTATATCCGTAATTTAGTCTGATGTCATTCTTATGAAGATATCTAGGTAACTTACGGAATATGGTTGAGCAAATGATAGCTCTAGCTCATTTGTTTATTACATATATTTTCGGACACGGTATAAGCTATTTAAGTAGAGGAAAAGCTATGAATATTTTAAAAATCGTTCTTCAATTACTCCTAGTTGGTGTGTTCACCTTTTTTGGCATTATGAAAATTATTGGTGCGCCAGATATGGTTCTGGCCTTTCAAAGCTTTAACTATGCTGATTGGTTTATGCGCTTTGTAGGTCTTCTAGAAGTAGGTGCAGCAGCTTGTTTATTACTTGGTTTGATTCTTCGAAAACAGAGCATCCTGACGAATGTTGGTGGCTTTATTATTATGATTCTGACCATAGGTGCTGTGTGTTCACACTTCTTCCGTCAAAAGAATATCGGTGAAGGTATGATTCCACTTTTTGTTGGCTTGGTTATGGCTGCAGTACTTTATCTTCACAACCGCAACAACACAAAACAATTAACATCCTAAAGAGCCACGCAATACTATTAAGGCTTACTACACAATGCCGTAGTAAGCCTATTTTTTTGGAACTAATACTATATATAAAGCTACGCTCTAGCTTCATGCGGACTGGCGAGAAAATTGACAAACCACTGAGCAACAACGTCACTATCTGCACTGCCTGCTTTAAGAGACTCAAAGGCTGAAGAACACACACTTTGAGTTGTATAAGGCTCTACTATACTTACAACATCTTTAATTTTACTACCAGTAAATTCTGGATGACCTTGCATACCAAGAACATTTGCACCAAGTTGAAACATGCCATTTTGACAAAACTCATCAGAAGTTAAAAGAATTGCATCCTCAGGTAAGCTTTCAACTTGATCTTGGTGTGCATAGTAAAAGGCTTGTTCACTAACTTGAGGTGTCATCCAGCTAGGTGATTCTAAAATTTCAAAGGTGCGTCTACCCAAGCCCCAACCTTTTTCTGACTTCTTAACCTGACCACCTAAGGCTTGAGCGAGTAATTGATGTCCAAAACAAATCCCTATCAGCTTAGTCTTTTTGCTAGCATAAGCTTCTTGTACAAAGCTTATAAGCTGCTTTATCCAAGGCTCATCCTCATACGCACCAAAAACCGAACCAGTTAAAACATAAGCCTCATATTCATCTACACTTGAGGGAAATTGACCTTCGGTAGTTCTGTACTCAACTAAGTCAATAGAATGCTCAACTTGATTAAAGAAATCACTAAACTCTTGGTATTGAGTACTACCCCATTCTTGCTCTTCACTAGGGGTGATGTTGTTGAAAAGACCGACTTTCATGCCAGTCAGCATAGCATACGTTATAGACTTCACCTACATTTTGATATTGCTTTGCAATCTAATTTTTCAACGAAACGAGTTACTGCACACAGTCAAAAATAGACCACCATAGGCTATACTATAAAACTATGAATCTTTCGGATATGCGTAAAAGTTACGAACAAGGTGGCTTGCGAAAAGCTGATTTACACAAAGACCCCATGGCACAATTTAACCTTTGGTTTACAGATGCCAAACAAGCCACTGAAGATAATCATGTGGAAAGCAATGCCATGACAATCGCTACAGTCGGAAATGATGGTCAACCAAGTTCAAGAATTGTACTGCTTAAAGAGCTTACTGAAGATAGCTTTATTTTTTACAGTAATTATACAAGCAGTAAGGCGCAGCAAATGGAAGAAAACCCGAAGGTAGCTTTAAACTTTTACTGGTATTCTTTAGAGCGTCAAGTCCGCATAGAAGGTGCGGTTAGTAAAGTTAGTCGTAAACGTTCCGAGAGTTATTTCAAAAGTAGACCCTATGAAAGTCAACTAGGTGCTTGGGCATCTGAGCAAAGTAGCGAAATTCCTAATCAAGATGTATTGGTGAAACAGATGCAAGCACTTCGTGAACGCTATACTGAAGGTGATGTACCACTACCTGATTTTTGGGGTGGCTACGCAGTCACAGGATTGCGTTATGAGTTTTGGCAAGGTCGACCAAATAGGTTGCATGATCGTTTTGAATATAGTCTGAATGGTACAAACGTGTGGTCAATTAAACGCTTATCACCTTAAGCTAACAACACATTAGACAAAAACATAATAAGAAATAAGGAGAGTATTACTATGGTTAGAGAAAATTTTTTTACTCGTTTAGTTGAGTTTGTAATCGATGTAATTCGATTCTTTTTGAATTTTTTTTAGAACTGGGACTTACGTTAAAGTATGCGGTTCAAACAACTTACGGAATTCATCAGCCGCATACCTATCAGTCATCATAGACATGTAGTCTGTCACAGCTCTCGTTAAACCTACATCTTCTATAGCATCTTGTACTTCGAAAGGTAGCATCTTTGGTTCTTCGTGATAGGCAGCAAAAATTCGTTCTAAAATATGTTCAGCTTTATGCCCCATACGTTTTTGTCTAAAGTGGAAATATAGGTTTTGGTAGAGGAAGCTTTTGAGTTCTTTTGTCATACGCTTCATTTCAGGCTCGAGCCCTGCTAACTTTTTCGGCGCAGCCCGTATATCATCTAAAGTTTTGACATTACGTGCTTCAAGCTCGTCATTGGTAGCACGGATTGCACTGCCAATCATTTCACCAAGCAATTCACGAATCAAAAAAAAGCGACTCTTTCGTTGACGTAAGTCATGTACCTTTATTTCCAAACGATCTAAAAGCATAGGAATAAGTTCAACTTCTGTGAGTTGTTCAGGCTCTACATGACCACTAGCAAGTCCATCATCCAAGTCATGAGCGTTGTACGCAATTGCATCACTCAAATCTACAATTTGGGCTTCAAGGGTAGGTTGCAAGTTGGGTTCCCACATATCTTCCCACTGTTCACCTGCAGCGTCCAAATCAATTTCATGCTTCATAATGCCTTCTAGGGTTTCCCAAGAAAGGTTCAGACCTAAAAAGTTTTTATAGCGGTTTTCTAGTTTAGTCACTACTCGCAGAGACTGTTTGTTATGGTCAAAACCACCAACCTCTTTTGCTAAACGGTTAAGCGCACGTTCTCCTGCATGACCAAAAGGAGGATGCCCAAGGTCATGCGCTAATGCAATCGTTTCAGTTAAGTCTTCGTTTAGACCTAAAGCACGACTGATGCTCTTAGCAACTTGGGCAACTTCTAAAGTATGCGTTAGGCGAGTACGGTAATAATCGCCTTGATTGTTTACAAATACTTGAGTCTTGTATTCTAATCGTCTAAATGCAGAGGTGTGAATAACTCTGTCTCTATCTTTTTGAAAGGCTGTTCGGAAATTTGATTCCTCTTCAGGAAAACTTCGACCGCGAGAATCAGCAGCAAATGCTGCGTAGGCAGCTAGGACTTTTTGTTCATTAGCTTCTAAAATCTCACGGTCATATAGCACGAATTCTCCTTGAAGCGGTTCAGTAGAACCGCTTCTTTGTTTTGATTCAGAAGTACTTTAGTTTAAAAGTCTAGTAGCTTCCGTTGCGAAGAGTTGATAATCTTCGTTTGTAGGGTCTAACTCAGCTGCTTTTTCATAAAAAAGTGCTGCTTTTACAAAATCTTCTTGTTCAAAATGTATCCGACCCATCCAGCCCCAAGCTCTGGCACTATTTGGGTTGCGAGCAAGTACGGTATCTAACTGTTCAATTGCCTCAACATAGTTTTCAGTACGATAAGCTTCTAACGCAGCACGAAAAGCACCTGCAGTTGTAAGAAGTTGTGTTCCAGGTTGAGCAGGGCTTTGAAAGGTGGTAGAGGTAGCTTGATTTAATTGTCCTTGAATAGGTGTGTTGTTTTGAACTGTTTGTGCAGGGGGTAAAACAGCGGCCTCTTGAGCTTGCTGCTGTACTTGTTGTTGATTCTGCTGGATTTGTTGTTGCGTTATTTGTCGATTTACAGGTTGTTGCGTTTGTTGTTGTGGTAAACCAACAGCTTGCTGACCCGTAGGAAACTGTGTTTGGTTCAAAAGTGTTTGGTTCATTTGCGTTTGGTTTATTTGAGCCTGATTTGTCTGGTTATTTAGAACAGGTAGTGGTGGTGGGTCAACCTCACCAGTGAGTAAGCGAATAAAGTAACTGATACTTTCGTCGTTTGGTGAAAGTGCTTGCGCTCTACGCCAGAAACGCAAGGCTAAATCATTGTTACCAAGCTCTTGATAGGTTCTAGCTGACCAACGCAGAGCATCGACATATTCGGTATTAAGCTGGCTTGCACGAACAAAGCGCTCGTTAGCTTCTTCTAGTTGTGCTTTTTCATATAAGCCAAGACCTTCGATAAGCAATTGACCTGCTTCATTTCCCCAAGTAACTTGTTCTTCAGCAACAGTAATAAAGTAAGCCACTGACTCATCATCTGGAACTAGTTGAGCGAGCTTACGCCATGCTGGTAGTGCTCTAGCTGGTAAACCTGCATCGATTGAAGTACGACCAATCCAGCGCCAAGACTCTGTAAAATTTGGGTTAGCTTGAGCAGATTCTTCAAATGAATTAATCGCTTCGATTAACTGACCTTGTTGATATAACTCTAGACCTGTGTAGTAGGCATTGCTTGCTTCAGTACCGATGGCTAGCTCGAGCTGTGCCCGCTCATAAAAATAGTTTGCGCCTTCTAACCCACGCTCAGCAGCAGTCTTCCAATACTCAGCTGCCTTTTCAGGGTTACCCGTTTCAGTATAGATACGTGCTATCCAACGAATCGCACGTTCATCGGTAGGATTAAATTGGTTTACGGCTTGATAGTATCCAAGTGAAACTTCATAATTTTCAAACTCATAAAATGCAAAACCTAAATCATTGCCAACAGCTGTCAAAACATCTATCAAGGTTTGGTCCAATTGTCCGCCTGCAAGTACATATTCACGACCAAATTGCCAAGATTTACTATCCCAACTTAGTTCGTTGTAGACAATAGTTGCAAAATACAGAACTTCCAAATTAGTTTTATCAGCTTGGTAAGCATTATTTAGGTAAGCCAATGCTTCACGCCAGATTGGCTGATCGACACTATGCGACATGCCTACATAAGCATTTCTTGCTTCTTGTGCTTTTTGTCTTGCCAGTGCCAAGTCATCGGCTTGTGCCATCCCCACAGATAAGCCACTCATAACTAAGCTAAAACAAAGCAATAAAATCAATCGCTTTATACTTGATACATCCAATAGAACTTGATGTGTTGATAAACGTTCTGGCAGGTATTGATTGTTAAACTTTCTATTCATCATAATGATGCCTCCTCCAAAGGTAGACGGTAAACAATTCTTTTTTGTCGTGCAGTTAGGACCAATCCTACATGTTCTATCTCTATTTTAGAGGCATTTTAAATGAGAGAGTGTGAAGATTTGATATTATTTATGGCTTTTTGGGCGATTAGATAGAGTTTCATACTAAAAAGAGCAGCTATTTTCACAGCTCGAGCTAAGCCAAATACCTCAACAAACTACATTCCGACCTAAGATTAGACTCCAAAATCACTAAAGTTGTACGTTACTTGTCATTTCATATGCAGAAATACTACTAAAAATTCTTTATATGTATATGAATATCAAAAAATCTCTATAAAACTCAAAAATAGTATGAAAATACTGCTTAAATAACCGCTAAATAGTCTTTAGTGTATCACTAGAGTAAATATTCAGGTGTAACACAGCAATACAAGGTGCTAGACTGTATGCGCTTAGGTCACTTCAATGAACTAATCGAAATAGCATTGAAGTTCTCAAAATTATCTATTCTAATAACGTTTTGCCACATTGGAGGGCTAAAATGAAAGAACCCGTAAGAGTTGCCGTAACAGGTGCAGCTGGACAAATTGGCTATGCACTACTGTTCCGTATTGCTTCTGGAAGCATGTTAGGTCCAGACCAACCCGTAATCCTACATCTCCTAGAAATTACACCAGCTATGAAGGCTGTACAAGGCGTTGTCATGGAACTAAATGACTGTGCTTTCCCACTTGTCAAAGGTATTGTCGCAACTGACGATGCAAATGTGGCATTCAAAGATGTTGACTATGCACTATTAGTAGGTTCAAGACCACGTACTGCAGAAATGCAGCGTAAAGACCTCATTCAAGCAAATGGTCCAATCTTTACAGGACAAGGTAAAGCTCTAAATGACAATGCAAGTCGCAATGTCAAAGTACTTGTTGTTGGCAACCCTGCTAACACAAATGCACTTATTGCTATGCGTAATGCACCAGACTTATCTCCACACTGCTTTTCAGCAATGACCCGTTTAGATCATAACCGTGCAATTAGCCAATTAGCAGAAAAAACAGGCGCGATGAATAGCGACATCAAGCGTATGATTGTTTGGGGTAATCACTCAGCAAGCCAAGTTCCTGACCTTCACCACGCAACTGTCGATGGTAAAGCGGCTGATTCAATCACTGATTCAGCTTGGGAAACCGATGATTTCATTCCAACTGTGCAAAGACGTGGTACAGCCATTATTGAAGCAAGAGGTCAGAGTAGTGCAGCTTCAGCAGCATCTTCTGCTGTTGATCACATGCGTGACTGGGCACTTGGTACCAATGAGGGTGATTGGGTAAGTATGTCAATCCCTAGCGATGGCAACAGTTATGGCATACCTGATGGCATCATCTACTCTTTCCCTGTCACTGTAAAAGATGGCAAAGCAACGATTGTTGACGGCTTAGAGTGTAGTGATGCTATCAAAGATAGAATGAAAGCCAGCGCAGATGAGCTTGTAACAGAGCGTTCAGCAGTTGAAGATTTGTTATAAAGCCCTTACATAAACTTAGCTTTTAAATAAGGATGGCTCTGAGAGCCATCCTTACTTTTTGTATTAAGTGTAGCCTAATTACAAAACATCACTATTTAAGTTAATAGACTATGCTTATTTATGAATCATCCTAGTTATTAAAGGGGTTTGCAAAAATATTGTATCTATTTGACAATCTAATGCTATAGGTGAATCGGTTGGTAGCTTAAGCGTTTTATAAGTACCTTCCCTACTAGCTAGATATAGTCTACTGTTATACTCTAGACATTAGACGTGTTCTATCTTGATTGACGTTCAACACTTTATTGGGATAATCACCAAGGTATCTTTATTTTTTAAGTGAGTTAATAATTATAATACTATCTATTAGCGTTATTTGGGTGGGGAAACCGTAAGAATATCTACAACTAGGTGTTATCAATTGTATATAATGAAAGTGTTTGATAATAGGTTTAACCTATAATCTACTTATGTTTAGAATCTATCTTTAGTAAGACACACTTTACTAAATTTAAATTCTACCCAATAGTTTATAAGATCACCACAATCATTCACAAATAAAAGCTATGGTTAGGCATTAATAAGGGGATGTCATGCTATTGGAACAGAAACTAGATTTGCAAGCAGATGGTAAAGACCTATATCTATACACACTAAGAAATGACCATGGAACAGAGGTCCAGCTTCTTAATTATGGCTGTACTGTTACGTCTATTAAAACAAAAGATAAACATGGCAATTTAGATGACATTACCCTTGGATTTGATAAACCTCAATCTTATCTAGGTGTTCATCCTTACTTTGGTGCACTTGTTGGTCGTTATGCAAACCGTATAGCAAAGGGTAAGTTTGAATTAGATGGGGAGAAGTTTCAGCTTGCTTGTAATGATAGTGAAGGCAACCATTTGCACGGTGGTTTAAAGGGTTTAAGTCATAGAGTATGGATACCTGAAACTATGTTTGTGGGTAATGAACCTAGTGTAAAACTTAGTTATGTCAGTGAAAATGGTGAAGAGGGTTACCCCGGTCAATTGAGAATGCATGTAACTTACACGCTTTCAGCCGATAACCGCTTGCTTATAGATTACTATTCAAGTACGGACTTAACCACACACATTAACCTAGCGCACCATAGTTATTTTAACCTTAGTGGGAGAAGTAGTGGGGAAAACAGTATTTTAGACCATGTTATTCGTGTAAGTGCTGATGCTTATACGCCTGTTGATTCTACTTTAATACCTACTGGAGAAATTCTAGCTGTTGACGGAACTGGATTTGACTTGCGAGAGTCTAGAGTTATTAGAGATGTTATAAAAGGCGATGGTAGTGTGGGGACTGCAGAGCAGCTCGAGCGCGTGGGTGGTGGACTGGACCACAATTTTGTTGTGAATAAAGGGCCTTACAAATCAAGATTCGCAGCAGAAGTCATTGATCCAAAATCTGGTCGTCGTATAGAAGTAATTGCAACCCAACCCGGTTTACAGGTTTACACAGGTAATATGCTTACAGAAATAACTGGTAAGAATGGCAATGTCTATAAAAAGTACAGTGGTCTTTGCTTAGAAGCACAACACTTTCCAGATACACCTAACCAACCACATTTTCCTTCTAGCAAAATAACTGTAGATAAACTTTATTTACATCAAGTGATTTATGCTTTTGGTCTTGAAAGTGATCCGCCAACATCAACTGATAGAAGACCCCTTTAAGATCTAGACCGTTCTGCGTAGCGCCTTTTGGCATCTCGTTCTTTTGGCATAGCTTTATTGCAAGGTGGCATTGCATCATGGGTGTTTTGGTAATCAGTTAAGAGCTTGGCTTCATCTGCTTGAGGTACACGACTATGTTCATAACGCCAATAGACAATACTTTCAGCAACACAGACATTTTTTTGTAAATGTTGTCTGATTCGATTAGGCACATCCGTCTTTGATTGACCGATATAAATAATCATCTTGTCTTCATTCGCCAGTTCATAAACACCTGGCATTGCATCACGTCCCTTTTTTGGGGGTAACTTTTCTAACTGACGCCAACGCGCACTTATAGGCATGTGTTTACTATATCAGTAGCTTTTCTTGTTTTGTAGAGCTTAGCTTGGGTGCGTCCTGCTATAAGTTGAAGAAATTTCTAAGCTACATACTAGATTATTTCATTTAATAGCGACGCAGCTTGAACGTTTTTGAATAGCAAAAAAATTTTGGCTGCTGAAACTACTTTCAACCTTGGATGAGACGCACCCGCTTACAATTGAAGATAGCTTTTGGGAACTAAGGACTAAGTACCAAGTCACAATAGAGGTTTAGTATCTAAATCAGATAATTTTGTGTACGTACTTACTAGGCATATTTGATTACTATAGGGTACTATTTAGCAACAACTAAATGATTTGTACTTCCTCTATTGTCTAAGTACTTATGGCGAATAAGCTTAGACAGGCAAAATAATAATAAAGGCATGGGTGTTATGTTTGGTTTTTTTAATAAACTTTGGGGCAAACTAGGTTTCTTACCTTTTTTACAAGCGCTCGAGCCTATGCCGCCTGAGCTTCTAAACAAGGAAATTACCAAGGAGACGCTGCGCTTGTCAAAAGTTCTGAGCCTTAGTCTTATTGGATTTTACATTTTTTCAATTGTTGTATATACCTTTGCTTTAGTAGATATAGAAGCTAGACAGGAATTACTTGTTTTAAACATGGTTTCAGCTAGCTTACTAGCTATATTTTTCGCTATGACTTATTTCCCTTTTGCGTATCGCTATGCAATACCCCTAATGGTTACAGCAGCTTTGATACCCTTAAGTAATGTCCTATACAGGCTCTATATTTTAGAGGAATTAGCTATTACAGTTAGTCTTATTATTGGACTAATAGCTTTAGGCGCAGTTGCTCTAAATACGGTCTGGCTCTTTTTCGTTGTGGTGTATACTTGTGTTGGTTGGCTCATCATTATTAACCAAATAGGTTTTCCAACAGACTTTACGCTCTCTTATTATGCTTTTGCACTAGCGATTACATCTATTATATCAATTCTAATTTGCGGTATGCGTTGTCGTACAATTCGTAACTATAGCCACTTAAGGTGGCATGAGACCTTACAAAGAAAATCGCTTGAAAGTGCCCAAGAAAACTTAAAAGCCCAACATGCTGAACTCGCCCATATTGATGAGCTTAAATCAGCTTTTTTAGGTAATATGTCGCATGAACTCAGAACACCCCTCACAGCTATTAACGGCTTTAGCGAAGTATTGCAATCTGAAAGCTTTGGTCCACTAAATAAAAAACAAAAAGATTATTTAGGTAATATTTCGGTCTCTGGAAAACAACTACTTAACCTGGTAAATAACATTTTAACCCTATCTAGTTTTGATGCTAATCAAGTGCCTATCCAATTAGGTTTACATCCTATTTCTGAGATAGTTCAAACAGCAATAAGTGTACTTAAACAAGTTATCGAGCGAAAACAGATAGATATTGTAGTATCTTTGGAAACAGAAGATACTGCCTATTTTGATTCAGTTATTATCAATCAAGTTATGCTTAATTTACTAAGCAATGCAATTAAATTCTCAGAGGATAATTCAGTTATTGAAATAAAA
>CALHRJ010000436.1 GCA_938038395.1 uncultured Deinococcales bacterium
TAGTTTGCTTTGCCTGTTTCAGGATCAGTACGGAATGCTGGTAAGTGGTCAGAGAATGCATCAATCACACTTGTTGAGGGGGTAATTGGGTACCAAGCAGCAAAACTTACGCCACCAAAGACAGAACCAAGACCTGCAGCTTCGTTACCTGTCATTAGGATTAAGCCTTCAGTCTTGTCCATTTTTTCAACTTTGTAAGGGTCTTGCTTAGTAACATTCTCAGCAAAGTGGTTGTAGGCCATGCGAACAACAATCATGTTGCTTTCGACAGCTTTTGCTTTACCATTGAATTGGAAGTTAAGTGCTTCTTGGATAGACTCAAGTGGAATATCAATAAGTTGCGCTAAAGCACCTACGTAGACCATATTGGCAATGTAACTACGCATTTTAGCGTTGCCTACGCCTGATTCCATCACGAATTCTTTTACAGGTACAGGATAGTAGGTAATGTCTTCACGCTCAGGAACAGATTTCCAATCAGCGTTATAGATACAAACACCGCCAGAAGGTAGTTCCATGATGTCGTCATTTACAGTTGCTCTATTAAAAGCAATTAGTATTTCGGCTTGTCCCGGACGTGCAACGTAACCTTCGTGGCTAACACGAATGTGATACCAAGTAGGTAAGCCTTGAATATTTGATGGGAAAATATTTTTGCCATGAACAGGAATGCCCATTTTAAAGAAGGAACGTAAAATAGTTAAGTTTGCTGATTGACTACCTGTACCGTTTGCAGTAGCTGCTACGATAGAGAAATCATTTATTACTGGGGGACGGTCAGACATGGCTAAAGGGTTGTCTGATTTTTCTGGTGTTAGGGTTGACATGACCAATAAACTCCTAAAGTACCTTTAAGCTATTTCGTCTTGCAATAGGAATAGTGAGGTACCAGTATTTATGTATTAAATTGGTAACGCAAAGTAAGCAACAAAGAAGACAAACAGCGATATAGATGAAATAACTTCGACTATAGGTCACTGAATTGCTCCATATAAGCTGCTTCTGCGATTATTAAGTAGAGAAAATAATATGATTGTAGTGGTGTTGGTGTTTACAATCGGTAACATGATTAATAATATTTACAGTCTAAAAAATTTACTTTCCTTTGACGTAAGATAGCAAAGCTTGCTTGACTTGCCTGTTTAGCTTTATCTATAAAACAGTGAATATCTGTAAGCTACTGTACTCAAAACCACATAGTAGGTAATACTTAGCTGATTTCTTACTAGCTTTTATAAAAAATGCCAAAACAGCCTAGACTATCATAGATACTTTACACGAATGTGGTATACCAGTACCTTTTGTAAGATCAAAAAGTACAAAACATAAAGGCTACGCAGGTTTAATATGACTAAAAATGCTTATTGATAAAGCACTTCAGTCAATAGTACAGAGCATTTTATGACGAGATACTGTTTATATGCCATACATATAGGTATTGGACAATTGCGTGATAGCTTCCTAGATTCTTATTTCACAAGCCTAGCTTCATCCCTTTATACGGCAACAGAAAGGCTCTGCTTTCTTCGGTTTTTCATCCAATTAAGCCCAAGAACCACCACAATTAGCGTAAAACCAATGATTTCATAGATATAATTTGACCAGAAAACACCGATCATACCAATGACAAGTACAATTCTTGAAAACCAATGAATATGTGCAAACATGTAGCCTTCTAGTGCCGCTGTAAACCCTCCTAATGCTGCG
Organism: uncultured Deinococcales bacterium; assembly: GCA_938038395.1. Lineage (GTDB taxonomy): Bacteria > Deinococcota > Deinococci > Deinococcales > Trueperaceae > CALGZD01. The sequence goes on from CALHRJ010000436.1 coordinate 1,708, forward strand.
ATAGCAGTAATCACTGTCCAAAGAACAATAAACCAAGGACCACCAATAATGATTTCAGGGTTGTAAATCATGAATAGCGGAATAAGATATAGACCTTTTGCAAATTTCCATGCTTCTACACCTGTTTTCATAGGATTTGCCCCTGCTATACCTGCCCCTGCAAAGGCTGCCAGTGCTACAGGGGGGGTAACGTTTGAATCCTGTGAATACCAGAAGATTACTAAGTGTGCAATTAAAATTGGAATACCAAACTCGTTTTGCAGTGCAGGTGCGGCTAAAACTGCAAGGACAATGTAACTTGCAGTTACAGGTAGCCCCATACCTAGCACCAAACTTGCAAGTATCAAAATTAAAAGAGCTACCAATAAATTGCCACCTGAAACACTAATCATAAGACTGGAGAACTTTAATCCTAAACCAGTAAGTCCTATCATACCGACAACCACACCAGAAATTGCACAAGCGATAGTTACGGGTACTGCATTTCTAGCTCCGCGCTCGAGCGCCTCAACAACAATGCCAATACCATTTCGTGAAAGTGCAACTATACCGTCACTTTTGGCAGCTTCTACATTCAGAATAAAGCGACGAATTAAGAATCTGACGATAGATACAATAACAATTGAAACAATGGCTACAAAACCTACTCGGCCAGGAGAAATATTTTTTAGTAAGAAATAGATTAAGATGCCAAGTGGTATGAGGTAGTACCAACCATCTGCAAAAACCTGTCGCAGCTTGGGAAGTTCCTCTTCGCTCATGCCACGCATACCACGTTTAGCTGCGATGATATCTACAAAAAGATAGACTGTAGCAAAATATAAGATGGCAGGTAAAACGCTGTATTTCACAATATCTATATAAGGTAACTGTGTATACTCCGCGATCAAGAAAGCACCTGCGCCCATAATTGGTGGCATAATTTGTCCACCTGTACTGGCTGCTGCTTCCACACCACCTGCCTCTTCAGGTTTATAGCCTAATTTTTTCATGAGTGGAATCGTAAAAGCGCCAGAAGTAACAACATTTGCAATAGCACTTCCTGAAATACTTCCCATAAATCCAGAAGCTACTACGGCTGCTTTAGCAGGTCCACCACGTTGACGACCTGCTGCTGCATAGGCAAGGTCAATAAAGAACTTACCTGCGCCTGTTGTTTCTAAAAAGGCACCAAAAAGAACAAAAATAAAAACAACAGAAGCAGCCACGCCAAGAGGAATACCAAAGATGCCTTCTAAGCCCATATAGAGTTGTGAGACAATTCGGTCAATTCGGTAACCCCTGTGCTCGAGAATACCTGGTAGATACTCTGCTAACCATGGGAGTGTTCCTCTGGAACCTGCCATTGCATAAATGATTGCAAGACCACCAATTACTGTGATGGTGACACCAATCACGCGGCGACTTGCTTCAAGCAATACAACGATTAAAATTGCACCCGCTATGATATCAGTATCATTGGCAAAACCTACACGTTGTGCAAACTTTTGTAGGTCGTTCAGCATATGCCAAGCAGGAAAGATAGACCCTGCTATAAAGGTCAAATCAATAATCCAGCCGATAACCCCCCGCTTACGCTTTTTTCCAAAAGCAGGGAAGAGTAAAAACACAAGCGTTAGAATGACAGATAAGTGAATGCCACGTAGATAATAGGCACCTA
>CALHRJ010000437.1 GCA_938038395.1 uncultured Deinococcales bacterium
TTGCAATCACGGCTTCAAAATTAGCATTTTGTAGATAGGTTTGGATGATTAAGGCAATATCGGCATCATCTTCAACTATAAGAATATGACCAGTTTGTGTTTTAGGTTCTGTATTTTGTTCAGCATCAATAGCATCTTCATAACTAGATGCCGTGAAAGATTCTGTAAAAGATGCTGTGAAATCCGTATCTTTAGAAGTAAAATTTGTTTGTTCCGTTAGGTGTAAAGTCATAGAAAACCTGTCTCTTAGCGAATACTGGGAGTGCATATAGCTACAATATCCTTATAGTATTGCAGAAAGATTTAAATAGAATATGAAGTTACTACAAGCTAGTGCATAGAATATACTAAAAATGTTTAGCCCGAAAGCTATTTGCTGCTGTAAATATGCGCTCTTTTTTGGCACTATCTAACTTTTTGGCTTGACTCACCATCATTGACCAGCGTGGGTTTTTAGCGAGTGCATCGCTATGTTTAAGTATAAATTGCCAGTACAAACCATCCCAAACATCGCACCAATCACTAGTAGGACCAGCAGGGTAGTGCGACATTTTGCGGATGTAGTTAGAACCAGAAAAGTAGGGCTTTGTTGTGATTAAGCCACCAGCACTATTTTGACTCATGGCATAGACATTGGGAACCATCACCCAGTCATAGCTATCTATAAACAGTTCCATGAACCAGCGATAGATTTCTTTTGGATGGATTTCACAAAGGAACATAAAGCCACCAAGCACCATCAAGCGTTCTATGTGGTGGCAGTAGCCAGTTTCTAAAATGCGTGAGATGGTGTCATCAATTGGCTCTATGCCAGTTGTCGCTGTGTAGAAACTCTCTGGCATAGCATTGCTATGTTGCCAATGATTACCATTGCGCATGGTCACGCCTTTATCGACATAGGCAGCACGCATAAATTCGCGCCAACCTATGATTTGACGGATGAAACCTTCAAGGCTAGCAATTGGAATGTCATGCGCTTTTGCATAATTCAAAGTTTTATCAATGACTTGCTGAGGTGTTAGTAAGCCGATGTTAAGCATAGGCGTTATGACGCTATGAAAGAGCCAAGATTGACCTTCGACAATGGCATCTTCATAGGGTCCAAAATCGTTGAAGCGTTCTGTGAGGAATGTTTCTAACCAAGCTTCAGCTTCTTGATGGTTGTAAGGATAGTAGAACTTATTTAGCTTACCTAAATTTTTGCTGAAGTTTGTATCAACATAATCTTTTGCTTCAAGCAAATAATCATCTTCTTTGACAGTAGGTAGGCTTGGCAGTGAGGGGATGAGTTTTTTAGGAAGCTTTTTACGGTTTTCTGCATCGAAGGACCACTTTCCACCGATTGGTTCATTATCAGCATCTAGCAAAACATTAAGGCGTTTGCGTTGAAATTTATAGAAGTTTGCCATTTGCCAGCTTTTTTTATCGTTGAAAAAGTTAGCGTTGTCAGTTTCTGTATTTAGAAAGTTAGGGGTAGGGGAGAGCGTGAGGGTTAGGTTGTGGGAGCTGCAGGCTCGAGCTAACCGCTTAGCCAAAACAAAATCCGTGGGCTCGAGCGTTTCAACCAAATCTCCCTCAACATGTTTAGCTATGACCTCGCTCAAAGTCATGTTATCTATATAGCTAATGTAGCTAAGCTTATGCCCTTGCTCAACAAGCCAATCTGCGTAACAGCGCATACTGGCACGGTGTAGCAGTATCTTTTGCTTATGAAACTTTGCAGGATAGTGCTCATCACCAAAAAACAAACTATCTTCAATTACAATAATGTTTTTTTGAACACTGAGTAATGGGTGAGGCTTAAATAACTGGTGTGGGAAGATTAATACCGTCGCAGAACTCATAGTTGAAACATCCATTCAAAACTCACTTGAGCCTCAGCTCAATCGGACCTTTGGCAGAGCTAGCATCAACCACACGACCTTTTTGTAAGATGTCTATTTTACCTTGAGCAACTAGGCGACGTGCAGCGCGTCTAATTCGCTCTCTGAGGTTTTTAAAGCTTTCAGCGTCAAAAGTAGCTTCTAAAAGACTAGGGTCTATAGGTTGTTGTTTTGAGTTGAGTAAGTTTAAGATACTTTCTTCAAGGTTGGCATCCCGCTTTTCAAACTTATCTTGCCGACAACCTTTACTACAGTAGCGTACACTCTCCCAAGTTTTCTCCCAGCGCTTTTGGTAGCCAAAGATTCGACCACAGCTAGCACAGAGTTTTGTTTCCTGATTACTAGATTGGAATGTGCTTTTGCTTGGTTTATGAGCTGCCATTAGGGAGAGTTTATTGCAGTATTGAGTCTTTGACTGTAGGTTTGAATAACTTCTAGCTTTGGGTGATGTCTCAAAAAATATGGTTTTTAAAGATTTACTTTAGATTTCTAATGAACATTATCTAAAACGATAGTAGGCATTATGTCATTTTCTGAGGATTACTTTCTGCTATCAATTATTATCAAGAATCGTGACCTTTGGTTTTGTATCTGTTTTTATAGCTGTTTTTGAATGTGTTTTTATATAGCAGTTTAAGTATTGAGGGTTTTGATAAATAAAACTTATAGCAACTCAAGTTCCGGGGGGAATGTTTAGTGAAACGAAATTTATTGTTAAGAATATTGTTGAGAATATGGAAAAAGCTTGCTGCCGTAATGGTAGTACTAGCTTTGTTTAGTTTAATAAGTAGTTGTGGTACTAACGAAAGTGAGCCAACTCCGCCAGATTCTGGTGCGACTGATTCCTTTCAGCAGACTGAAGCCTATGAAACCCTTGTGGCTCGAGCCAACATACAAGATATGTTTCGGGCTAGTGAAAGTATTGCCTTAAACGAACAACCAAAGGCTGAGGGTTCGGTAGATTTTACGCCATCACTGCAACCACTTTTTGCGGGCTCTCCACGTGTAGACATGAAGTTACTTATTCTAGCAGCAACTGCTGATGACCCTAATCTTGAAGCGATCAGCTATTTTGCTAAAGAAATTGGCGTGCCTTTTGATGTCATCATCACGACTCAAGAAACTTTAAGTCAGGCAAGTCTCATAAAAGCAAATGGCGATGGTAAATACCAAGGTATTGTGCTGACAGAACTGGGTTTGCTCGCTAACAATGCTGGTGTTTTTCAAAGTAGCTTTACAACTGCAGAATGGAATCTATTGTGGCAATATGAGCGTGAATTTAATGTGCGCCAATTAGTCATGAGTGGTTTCCCTGGTGCTTTTCCTGAAGACTATGGCCTTAGATTCTCAAATGGGATTGCTTCTACTTCAGCCAATCCTATCAACGCCAAATTATCTGCTGCTGGTGCAACAGTGTTTGCTTCACTAAAAGCGACTGCAAACATTCCCATTAAAAATTCTTTTGCCTATCTTTCAACCGTTTGTGGTGCTGCTTGTCCAACAGTTACAACAACACCTTTATTAACAGATGGTGCAACAGGCACCGTTTTAGCAGCAAGTACAACTACTGCAGATGGTCGCGAAGTACTCAGTTTAACTATGAACCACAACAGCTTTCTTGACCATACAGGTTTATTGAGCTACGACCTTATAAACTGGGTGACAGGTGGCATTTTCATAGGTGAAAGGCGTATGTACTTCTCTATAGATATCGATGATTGGTACCTAGAAAGTGAAGTTTGGAATCCAGCTACCAATGACGTTTTTCCAGAAGATGAATATCAGTTTCGCATAACTGCAAAAGATGTCTATGCCGCAAAAGCAGGTGTCTTGAACTTGCGTAGCCGTTTCCCATCCCCAAATTTTAATTATAACCAAGTTTTTAATGCTGAAGGTGCAGACCCAAGTGCAACTGCAAATTGTGGCGCAAACGCAACACTTAGTCAGGCAACATTGTGTGTCGATGATTTCTTTCCTTTTGTTAGCCATACCTATACACATGCCGAAATGGATTTCTTAGATTATGCAACTGCAAAAGGTGAATTCACCAAAAATATTGATTTTTCGCAATCAAGATTAAGAACATTCGATAAGAAATTTATCGTTACAGGAAAACACTCAGGATTGGGTTGGTACAGAAAAGTTGATGCACCAGCAGGCAGTACCTGTTTGTATGACCAAGTCCTTAGTGACCCTTTTTGTCAGTATGGTCTAAATGCATCAAATAAAGATATGTTAAAAGCAGCGGTTGATGTGGGTATAGAGTACATGGCAGCGAACCGTGGTTGGTTTTCACACGTTGCACCATGCGATAGTTGTTTTTTGCGACATCCCTTGGAATCACGAATTAAGTTAATCCCCCGTTGGCCAACCAATATCTTTTTTAACACCACGAACCCAACAGAAAATGCTTCTGAATTCAATTACCTCTATGGTCCACAAGGGATTATTAAAAAGCCTGATGGTAGCCCCTTTTTCGCAACGAATCAAAGCTGGCAACAGATTTTGGGTTTTGAAACTTCGATTACCATGCGACATATTTTGAGCATGTCACCCTATCCGCATTATGTCCATCAGGGTAACTTGCGTGAGTACCAAGCGGGTCGCAGCTTGACCTATGACTATGCTGAGGATGTTCTGAAAACCTATAGTAGCTACTTTGCTGTTCCACTTGTTTCCCAATCTTGGGAAGGCATAACTAGCACACTAGATAAACGCACAAGTTTCTTTAATGCTGGTGCAAGTGGTGTGCTGAATAAGCTGGATAACACCGTAACGATTACTTCTGCCAATGGTGGTACGGTCTTTGTAACAGGTACTAGCTTTGCAAATACTAGTTCTTTTAGTTATGGTGGCAAAACAGTGAGTGAACTAAATTTGAGCGCAGGTCAAAGCTTAACGAATGGTGGTGTAGACAATGGTACACCTACTGTTCCAGCACCAGGCAATTTATTAACCAATGGTGGTTTTGAAACTAACTTAACTGCTTGGTCGAGCTGTGGTGGAGGTCAAACAGTTAGCACGACCGATGCCAACCAGGGCACAAAAGCTATGACCTTGAAAAATGGCAATGGTGCTGCTGCTTGTTTATATCAAAATGCCGACATTGTTGTTGGTAAAACCTATACTTTTAGTTGTCTAGCTAAACGTACACTTCAAACGACTTGGTCTTCTATCGGTTTAGGGTTTAGCACAACGGACTATACAGAGCTTAGTACTGAGTCGAAAGAAGTTAGGGGTAGTGCTTATACTTTACATAGTATTAGCTTAGTGGCGCCTGCTGGTGCAGCTCGAGCTGCGGTCTCTCTCTACAGCGAGGATAGTGCTACTTTCGATAACTGTAATTTATCAGTATCTGAGGTTACGACACCTGTAGTACCAACGCCAAGCTCTAGTCTTTTAAGTAATTCAGATTTTGAGAATGGTCTAGATGGCTGGAACTTAACAGGCTGTGGTACAGGCAGTGTAACGTCTTCTAGCGATGCAAGTAGTGGTAGCAAGTCTATGCAACTATCTGGCGCTACAATCTGTGTTGGGCAAGGTGTCAGTAGCAACATAAGCGGTGGTACCAGTTATACCCTGAGTTGTGATGTCAAAAATGCTGGTGGTACCTACGCAGATATGAGTTTGTATACAATAGATGGTACAGCGGTTGCTTTTAAAGCCCTAACGAGCGCAGCTTTTCAGCGGGTATCAATTACAGGAACAACACCAGTAGCGACTACCAATTTATACGCCTATTTCTATAAAGCGGATGGCGGTTCTATAGTTGTAGACAATTGTGTTTTAAATACACCTTAGTATATAGTTTTAAACTATAGTTTGTTAATAGGAGGCTGTGATTCTTACTTGAGAATCACAGCTTTTTTTGTTTTTGTAGGGTGTGGCTATGCCGACCATAACTAATCTCACAACAAAGTTTGTAAGTCTGCCTAAATTAAAACTATCCAACTAACTTTAAACTGGCGTTATGCAGTCACACATCAAGTCATTCCCTACAGAGTATGAATCAGTAAAAGCACGTATAGATAATATTGACGCCATTCAATATGCAAAAAGTAGAAACTTCTTAGATGGCTCCGTAACCTATCTTAGTCCTTACTTCACTCACGGTGTCATAAGCACAAGAGATGTTTTTGAAAACATCATGCAGCGCTATTCGCTTAAACAAGCTGAAAAACTTGTGTTTGAACTAGGTTGGCGAGATTTCTACCAGATGGCACACCGCTGGCATGGCGAAAGCATGTTTAACGATATTCGTCAAGCACAAGAACCTGTAAACTCAAGGCAGTTACCACAAGCTGTTGAAGATGCTGCCACAGGCATTAGGGTTATAGATACTGCGATTAGAGAACTTTATGAAACTGGCTATATGCATAACCATGCACGTATGTGGTTAGCAGCACTTGTTTGTAATGTCGCACAGGTGCATTGGTCAGAACCTGCAAAGTGGCTTTACTACCACTTGCTGGATGGTGATTTAGCAAGCAATAGCTTGTCGTGGCAGTGGGTGGCTGGAAGCTTTTCGAGTAAAAAATA
>CALHRJ010000438.1 GCA_938038395.1 uncultured Deinococcales bacterium
TAGTTTTTGCAATACCTATTGGTCTGAAAAAGCTTCACAAGGTATAGCGTTTGATATACGTAACGAAGTCTATACAAAACTTGAGACGCTCTCCTTTTCCTACCACGATTCACAAAATGTAGGTCAGCTCATGACTAGAGCGACAAGTGATGTAGAAGGGGTACGCACCTTTTTCGCCACTGGCATCTTACAACTTGTAGCAGCACTGATTACCTTTATGGGTAGCATTATTATTTTGTTACTAACCGATTGGCAGCTTGCTTTATCTGTACTGATTCCTATCCCTCTGATTGTTTTTGTGTTTGTACAAATCTTCAGTCGTATGGGGCCGCTTTTTGGACGTGTACAACAGAACTTAGGTGTCCTTAATAATATTTTGCAAGAAAATATAGAAGGCATACGAGTTGTCAAAGGCTTTACGGCTGAAGGCTATGAAGCAACACGCTACGGCAATCAAAACCAAAAGCTCTTTGATGAAAACATCAAAGTCGTCAATGTTTTTTCACTGGGTTTCCCAACGGTATTTTTACTTTCAAACATTGCCACCTTAATCGTGATTTGGTTTGGGGGCAATAGGGTTATGTCAGATGCAATGTCTTTAGGAACTTTAGTAGCCTTTAATAGTTACTTGGCTTTTTTGGTACAACCCATATTTCAACTTGGTGGCATCTCGCAGCAGTTGGCTCGAGCCCAAGCCTCTGGTACACGTATTTTTGAAGTTGTGGATACACCAAACTCAATAGTTGAAAAGCCAAACGCACAAGCACTTGCCCACGATACTGCTGGAACTATTCGTTTTGACAATGTTCACTTCCACTATCCAAACAAGTCAGATGGCACCCTTTATAATCTCAATTTAGAGATTCCTGCTGGCGCAACTGTTGCCATTCTTGGTCCAACAGGCAGTGGTAAAAGTAGCTTAATCAATTTGATTCCTCGCTTTTACGATGTCACCGAAGGCAGTGTAAGCATAGACGGACAAGATGTGCGCGATTTAGAGCTAGACAGCTTACGCAAACAAGTGAGTATCGTGCTACAAAACGTACAGCTTATGAGCGGAACTGTCCGTGACAATATTTGTTTTGGTAGCCCAGATGCAAGTGAAGAGCGCATTGTGAACGCTGCGAAGATTGCCCAAGCCCATAACTTTATTATGGATTTAGCTGAAGGTTACGATACCGAAGTCGGTGAATCTGGTGGCAACCTAAGTGGTGGACAACGTCAGCGCATTGCGATTGCTAGAACGCTCTTAGTACATCCTAGAATATTGATATTTGATGATTCAATGAGCGCAGTAGATGCTGAAACTGAAAGTAAACTTCGCACCGCCCTCCAACCTTATTTAGATGTCGATGGTCATACAGCGGTTATTATTGCTCAACGAATTTCTACAGTAAGAGATGCTGACCTTATCATCGTTTTAGATAAAGGTCATGTTGTAGCTCAAGGCAAACACGATGACTTGTTAAGCAGTAGCGCACTCTACGCTGATATTGTTCACTCACAACTTGAAGCCGAAAATACAGATACAGATGTAAAAGCAGCAGGTGAACAAACATGAGCCAGCGACAAGAGAAAAAACAACGTTCTGACTTTGGCATATTGCGCAGATTACTCTCCTACCTTTCTGGGGAAGGTCCATTACTCATACTCGTTTTGATAGTTTTGATTGCCTACGCTGTCGGTACTGCTTTAGGCCCAACCTTAATTGCAAGAGCATTGGATAAACATATCGTTCTTGGTGACAGAGCAGGCTTGAGTCAAACTATGTTATTGTTACTATCAACCTACATTATTGCTAACCTTGCTTTTTCTATACAGCTTCGTTTAATTGGTCGCTTAGCCCAGCGTGTTCTGTTAAAACTACGCAGCGATATTTTTAAACACATGCAGCGACTATCGCTCTCTTACTACCACAACCACGAAACAGGCGACCTGATGAGTCGTCTTATCAATGACACCGCAACGATTGGTACGCTCTTTTCACAATCACTGACGCAATCGCTGGGGTCTATTTTTGGTTTAATAGCAGTATTGATTGCTATGTTTCTACTAGACTGGCGCTTGGCACTAGCCACTTGTGCCGTCCTGCCCTTCATGATTTTGCTAACCTTCTACTTTTCAAAGCGCTCACGTGACGCCTACAGGCTAGCACGTAAAGCACTTGGACAACTCTCAGCAGACTTAGAGCAAGATTTGAGTATGGTACGTGAGTCTCAAGCATTTGCCAGAACTGCGCTGAATGTTGCACATTTTGAAGAAGATAATGCAGAGAACAGAGATGCCAATATTCAAGCTGCTAGAATTACTGCTTCTTTCTCACCTACAATTGATGTTTTATCTACTGGTGCTAGAGTCTTAGTTGTAGGTTTTGGTGGCTACCTTGCCTTTAATGGCCAAACAACTGTGGGTGTGGTTGTGGCTTTCCTAAGTTATTCACAACAGTTTTTTAGACCTGTACAAATGCTTGCTAATCTCTATACACAACTACAAGCAACCTTTGCAGCCAGCGAGCGAGTCTTTGACCTCTTAGATACTGAAGTGGGTATTCAAGACGCACCAAATGTAGGCGACTTAGCAACAATTGTTGGAAGCGTCCACTTTGAAAATATTGAGTTTGGCTATGTCGAAGACAAACTCATTTTAGAAGATTTTTCGCTAGACGTTAAAGCAGGTGAAACCATTGCCTTTGTTGGAGAAACTGGTGCAGGCAAAAGTACGGCACTTAATTTGATTGGGCGCTTTTACGATGTTAATGCTGGCACGGTTTTGATTGATGGTGTTGACATACGTGATGTGAGCATTTTTAGTTTGCGACAGCAGATTGGTGAAGTACCGCAGTCAAGTTTTTTGTTTAATGATAGTATTCTGAATAATATTCGTTACGGTAAGCCAGAGGCTAGTTTGGATGAAGTTATGAGTGCTGCCAAGGCAGCTCGAGCCCACCAATTTATCTCCGAATTACCCGAAGGTTATGACAGCCTCTACGGTGGTGACGGTGTAAGTGTCAGCCAAGGGCAACGGCAGCTATTGTGCATTGCTAGAGCTATATTGGCAGACCCACGCTTACTGCTACTAGATGAAGCAACGTCAAATATAGATACACGAACTGAGTTGCTTGTGCAAGAAGCCATTGATGAGCTTTTGGAAGGACGAACAGCTTTTGTAGTCGCCCACAGGTTAAGTACCATTCGTCATGCAGATACCATTGTGGTTATTGGTAACGGCGGAATAATAGAGCAAGGTAACCATGATGCTTTGATGGCACAAAGTGGCTATTATGCAAATCTTATTAATCAGCAACAGACGACCTAGCTTGGGTGCGTCCACAAGTTGGCACATAATCAAACTTAGCTAAGGTCACAAGTTGTTGACGATGGACGCACTTTTGTAGGTTTATCGTGAAGCACAAAAACCACCAAGGTGCAACCGTACAGGATATTTCGTGATTAAGTAGAGACTATCTTTACATGCCAATCTGCGGTTGCACCCATGTACCCACATAAACTTGTCTGAAAGTTTTAATAGTAATAGTATATTTTAATCAATGTAAAGCAATCCCCATAATTCCCTTAGGAGAACACACGTTCCTATGAATGATAAAATTCAACCACACTCTCGATATGCCCGCCCAATGTTGATGCGAGGTAACCAAGAAAATCACCGAGCAGCCACACCGCTCGAGCTCCTTTATGACCTCGTTAGTGTCATCGCGATTGCCTCCGCAGCAGCTGGCTTACACCATGCCATATCGGCTGACCATATTTTTGAGGGTCTTTTAACCTTTAGCATGGTTTTCTTTGCCATTTGGTGGCCATGGATGAACTTTACTTGGTTTGCATCTTCTTACGACTCCGATGATGTACCTTACCGAATAGCTATTTTGGTACAAATGGTCGGTGCGTTAATCTTAGCAGCAAGCGTTGGTGATGTTTTCGAAAATTTTGATTTTCGTGTAGGTGCTATTGGTTTCATCATCATGCGCTTAGCACTGGTAAGTCAGTGGATTCGGGTTGCGAAACACAATCCAGAACACCGTATTACGGCACAGCGTTCGATTGTTGGGCTTGTACTTTGTCAAATAGCATGGACACTCTTAAATTTTGTTGCACCTGAGACCTTTTTGCTCCCAGGCTTTTTTATCTTGGTCGCTTGTGAGTTATTTATTCCTGCTTTTGCTGATTCTGCCTCTACTGCTGATACTACAAGCTTTCACCGTGACCATATTATCGAACGCTTTGGTCTCTTAACAATTATTGTTCTTGGAGAATCCCTGTTAGCAATCACTCTGGCTATTACTGCATTAACCCATGGGGAATTATTTAATATCGATATGCTTGCCATGATTGTTGGCGCCCTACTTATAATGTTTGCATGTTGGTGGCTTTATTTTGACGAAGCTGACCACCACATGTTCAGTAGTTTCCGTAGCACTTTTATCTGGGGCTACAGCCATTTCTTTATTTTTGGGGCCTTAGCTGCTTTAGGTGCAGGACTTGCAGTTATGGTTGACTTTTTTACTGATCATTCAAAAATTAGTTTGGTAACAGCAACAGCTTCGGTTACGATTCCCACAGCTATTTTCTTGCTCTTCTTATGGTTTATACATGAGCGACCTAAGCAGAAGAGCATGATGGATTTGTTGTTATTTCCTGTATTTTCTGTGCTTATCGTGCTTGCTTCTTTTGCACCTTTTGGGGTGTTGCTTGCTGGGGTTTTACTTGCGATTTGTGTAGCACTGCATATGAATCAACGTACACGCGAGGCTTAAAAGACTTAGGTAAACCTAAATAGCTGACTGTGATTTTTTATCATGTGTCAGCCATTTTTTTGGCTCGAGCCTCCCTGAATAATTGTTTATTTAAGAATGCCAATTATATCGATCTGCCCCAAAATAAGTCTGCAGTTCGTCAAAAACAAATTTATGATGTATTCCTTTAATAATGAACAGGGATGATGAATTTCCCGAGGCTTGCCTCGAAACAAAAAAAATCGACGTATGGCTTGCCAGACAAGATTTCTTTGTTGATATACCGTCGGCTTGCCACGGGGTGCGTTCATTTATAAAAATGATGCTATATGATTTCAAGCTTGCAGACCTATAAACTTTAGCAGGAGGCTAAATCATCTTATACTCGTGTCAATGTTTTTTCTACAAATGCCGTTTCAAGCTTGTCGCATAAGGAGTTTATACCGTGTCCGAAAATATATGTAATAAACAAATGAGCTCGAGCTATCATTTGCTCAACCATATTCCGTAAGCTACTTAGACATCTCCTAAAAAAGGACATCAGACTTAATTACGGATATAAACGGAATTGGTAT
>CALHRJ010000439.1 GCA_938038395.1 uncultured Deinococcales bacterium
ATGGTATTTTCTCTCAATCGCTGTCAACTTTGTAAAGAACGTGCGACATCTGAAAAAGGATGTTGTACGATTTGTGCACGAGGTTTATTCTCTCCACAAGTAAGTCGAACACTTAAACTATCTTTAGGGCCCTACGAAGGTCGTTTAGAACAAGCAGTTCGTGCATTGAAATATAAACAAGTAACTCGTCTGGCAAAGCTTTTTGGTTTTGAGATTGCTAAAGAAGTAACCAAGCAGTTTTGGACGCTTGATGCCGTTACTGCTGTTCCCTTACATTGGCGACGTTACATGGAACGTGGTTATAACCAAGCTGCGCTCATAGGTAAAGAAGTTGCTGAGCATTTAGACGTTCCTTATGACGCTTGTATAAAACGTCAACGCTATACTCAACAACAAGCAAAGCTTTCAGGACATGAGCGAGAACAAAATGTTAAGGCTGCTTTTATTGTACCTGAAGCGAGTAAGGCTGATGTTCGAGGTAAAAGGATTTTATTGATTGATGATGTCTATACTACGGGTATGACTTTAGAGGCTTGTAAGAGGTCGCTGGAGTTATGTGGCGCTAAATCAGTTTATATAGCGGTGGTAGCTCGAGCCCAGAAGTAGCATTCTACTTAATTTTACTTTGATAATTTTTGCGTCCGATCCCCCGCTCGCTTCGCTCACTGCCCCCTTGATAAGGGGGCTAAAAGTCAAAATTCATCCGTAGGCATGAACGGTGCCATCAAGGGCAGCTACAACCAACGTATTCCCCAAAACAAGTGGGCTAGCCTGAATCGGCGACAGGCCAACATTATCCCGAAACAACATCGTCCCCTGCCTAGCATCAAAGGCAATAATTTCACCTTCTTCAGTCCCAATATAAAGCGTCCCACCAGCCAGTACTGGCGTAGCCGTAACTTTATTATCAATCGTATAAGACCAAATATCGTCTCCTGTTTTTAGACTCAAACAACGCAAATGGCCAGACCAAGAAATGATAAAAACATAGCGTCGCCAAATCACAGGCGTGGTCCAAATCTCGCCTTCGGTATCGTAGGTCCAAATCACTTCGAGCTTTTCAGTATCAAAGGCGTGTAAATCACCAGAGCGTTCAGGTAATAGCAGTGTATTGTTCAAGATGCTTGGCTGCGCTACGATTGGCCCAACTTCAATTTTATAAACACCTTTACCAGTTTCAGAATCAACACAGTGGAGCCAACCACTACGTGTAACAACAAAGCTGTGAATGCCACGAACACTTGGTGCAAGAATTAAAGGCTCTTCAGCGTCGTAACTCCAGATAATTTTGCCAGCATGATTTAAACGGTTGAAAGTACCGTAACTTGTGCTTAGCAAAATATCATCTCGGTAAGGCACTAAACCAACCGCTCTAGCCTTACTATGTTGCCAAAGCATCTCTCCACTAGGCCAGCGTAATGCTGTTAAGGCACCACTTCGGCTGGTGAAATATAGATTACCTCGGTGGTGAGTGATAGCACTATTGACTTCGTCATTGCTTTTAAAAATGGATTGGATTTGACCGTTTGCGGGATGTAATACTGAGACTTCTTCACTACGGAGACCTAAGAGGATAAAGCCTTGCGCCGCGGTTATAGCGGCAGGCCATTGTGGACCATCTCGTAATTTTCGTTGCCAGCGTAGTGAAAGTTTGGAAGCTTGTGCAGGACCATGCGCTAGGACGCCCAGTTGGCTCGAGCCCCCCATACGTTGCTCGGTAGTAGCCTGTTCCATTTCATAACGTATGCTACGCAAAGCCTCTGCAACCCGAAAGCCTGACCCAAGACGCTGTGTTGGGTCTTTAGATAATAGACTTAAGATAAGGGTTGAAAGCGATTTGGGTAAATGCGGATTGAGCTCGAGCGGCGAAACTACATCACCATAAACATGTTGATAAAGTACTGCCTGATCATTCTCTGCATTAAAAGCTGGAACACCTGTCACAGCCCTGTAAAGAACAGCACCAAAAGCATAGAGGTCTGTGTGAGCCCCTGTTTGCCCACCAGATGCTTGTTCAGGTGCCATGTACTGAGGCGTGCCTAACGTCAATCCTGTGCGAGTAATTTGCTTACTTGTTTCAGCAAGTTGTACCAAACCAAAGTCCATCACTTTAGGTTTAGCTTGTGTGGTTAAAAGAATATTTCGTGGTGTCAAATCTCTATGAACCATGCCATGTTGATGCACATAAGCAAGCGTTTCTGCTACTTCAATAGACGCCTGAAGCAGCAGCATATCACTTTCATGATTGCCTGTTATCGGTCCTAAATCAGTAAACAAGCCACCTTCTATCAATTCCAGCGCAAAGTAAACATGCTGACTTGTCCCTAAATCATAGATAGTTGCAATACCTGGGTGAGACAACCCTGCCAGCGCCATGATTTCACGGCGAAAGCGTTCGCCATCTGCTTCTGTAAGATGCGGTCGCAAAACCTTTAAAGCAACTTGACGTTCTAAACGCTTATCAAATGCACGAAAAACTTGTGCCATTCCACCATAGCCAAGATGCCCGGAGACAGTATAGCGGTTATCAATTTCTTCACCAATCTTAAACAGATGCACAAGGAGTATTATACAGCTAAGCTTGTGTCAAAATAAAAGGAAATTCTACAGTTTTTAAAAACCATAGAATTTCACAACTACTTTTTAGCTTTAAAGTACAGCTGATTAGTTTTTGATAATCAGGCTACAACAGGTAACAGCACCCTCGGCCTTCGCCAATTCAGTTGCTAAAACAGTATGTAGTTTTAAACCATGTGCTCTTAGCTTTGCAGCAGTTTTTGGAAATTCTTCTGGGTAAATGATATCTTCACCAATCAAAACAGCATTTGCAGCAAAGTCTTCGCTTGGGTCTGTTTCTATGATGGTCATGTTTGGGAAGAGGCTAGCGTCAATCCATGCTGGGTTAAGCAATAAAATATCTTTACCCACAATGCTTACGGCAGATTTTAGGTGGAGACAGTCTTTTACTTCGATACCTTTAACGGTATAATTGTAGGGCCTAAGCCTCTCTGCCAACTGGTCAATAGCTGCCTGATTACTCCGAGTTGAAAGACCTAAATAAATTGTTTTATCAATCCTAACAATATCGCCACCATCTAAGGTAGCGGGCGCTTCAATCTCAATAAGCTCTCGGTAAGGCTTTAAAGCAACTCTAATGGTATTAACTTCGGCTTGCCTAGATACTGCCCCAGGACGTGTGATTACAGCAACTTCATCTAAAACTAAAGCAGCATCTTCTACAAAGACTGAATCTGGTAAGTCTGCTTCAGCTTCTAAAGAAACTACATCACAACCAATAGACTTTAAACACTCCACATAAGCTGTGTGCTGCTGGGTAGCAACCTCAAAACTAATAGGCTCACGTACAAGATGTGTTAACTCACACTTTTCTATTGCTGGACTGACTTTTCGGGTAATAGCAGTATAATTTGACATGGAATTTAACATAGAATGTGACATAGGGAAAGTCTAACCTAATTTTTATCCTAGATTGTAATGTTTGATTTAACTAAAATGAGATTGTACTAAACTTAGAAAATAAATCTCTCGTTAGCAATTTCGCCAGTACAGATCAGTCCAAAAGCACAAGCAAAAACCTGCACACGAACAGCATTTTCCCCGCCACTTGCAGAAAAATCACCTGTTAATTTAACTTTTGCTTGACCAATCGGTCCAGCAATGGGAATCAAGAATTCAACACTAGGCATTGATGCTGACAAAGTCTCTTCGTAAAGTGTATTATCAAATGCTTTTACACTAACTTTTGCTGTGAGTAAATCTGGCTCTACGTCATAACAAAATTCAATTTCTGTAATTTTCTGACAACTACGTGCAATGCTCGAAACACCTATTTGCTTAGCATCTTTGACTTTAGCAGCTAACAAATCCTCTGCTTCAATCTCTACCGTATACGTTTTATTAACTTCACTATAGCTATGCGTTAAGCCTATTGCACTAAAGTTACTCGTAATTTCCTCAGTACTACCGTCTCCCCAACGAATAACAACTAACTTCAAATCATTATTTGGGTCACTTACATTTGCAGACAAACTAACTTTATCAGCCTGATCAAGTACACGTTCAACATTAAAGCTATTAATTCTAGGTGTTGTGTCTACTGCACATGCTGCTAGCAATATGCTCACAACCACACACAAAGCCATTACTGACAGTCTTTTATATTTCTTAGTTAATGTCATAGATATTGAGTATAATTTAGTAAATCAAATAGGACTACCAAACTTACGCTCTTCCAATCTGGTTTTACTATATAAAATGGTTTGCGAGAAAAGTGGTTTACCTGCAAAAATGCCAATAGTGCTAAATTCAATAGAGCTAAACAAAGGGTCGACTTTTATTTCAGCAAAAAACACACTACACGTAATAGTAGGTTTTTAACTTTTCTTTGTACCCTCGTCTATGTACCCTCGTCTTCACTATCGACCAGCTTTTCAATTAACTCTTTTGCTTCCTCATCGCCATCTTCAATAGCACGATTAAGCATTTCGATACCTAAACGTACAACCTCAGACTTAGATACCAAACGCTCAGAGTTAGAGAGCTGATAAGCAGTCTTCGTTAACAATGAGTCTTGTTCTTCAGTAATAACGACCTGCAGTCGTTTACTCTTTTCTTTCTTTGCCATATAAACAAAAGCCTCCTAAAGACTATCTAACTGAATAACTGATACAAATGTATCAGATGACTAAGATACCGTTTGTGGCATACCTATCATCATTTTAGTATATTACACGACTCAATGACAATAGCAATCACCTTGACATTAAGTAATCTACTAGTTATACTAATTTGTGTATGTTACACATTATACACACTATATATAAATTACATAGTAAAGTTTAGTGAGTAAAAATATCGAGTGAGTAGCATAAGCCTTAATAGCAAGATGAATATCTTACTAGAGAGCAAAAGTAATGTATGATAGTGTAAGAGCGAAATTTAGGCATGATTTTGGAGAAATATTAGGTAATTGCTATATTTTCTGAGAACATGGTCAAGATATATAAGCGTTAAAAAGTTCTAAATTGCGTATGCAACATGACACAATAGACTTGAGAAACTCTTCTTAGCGGGTTCTATAAGTTATTTGTATAAATTATTCTTTAGATAAACTATGCAAGGTCATGTAACGGAATTTAATTGAATTGAAATATAAAACAAAAAATGGGATGGAAGCCATGACTATACATAAAGTAGCAACAGACACAACATTTGAAACTGTTAACGTAACAGGTACAGGCTCTACAGCCACATCAGGCACAGAAACTGAAAAAATCCTTTACATCAATGGTGGCAAGCCGCTTAGTGGTGAAGTTTATGTTCAAGTTGCTAAAAACTCTACTCTACCGATCATGCTTGCTGCACTCCTGACTGACGAACCTATTGTTATTGAAGATGCACCACAAATTAGCGATGTTCGTATCCAAGCTGAAATCCTCGCTTACTGTGGTGCTGAAGTTGAGTGGCGTGGCAAGAACCTACATGTACAAGCAAAAGAAATTACTAATTCTTTTGCGCCTTATCATTTGGTAAGTAAGCTACGTGCTAGCTTTGTTGCTATGGGTGCGCTCCTTGGTCGTTGTGGTGAAGCACGTATCTCTATGCCGGGTGGCTGTGCTTTAGGCCCACGTCCTGTTGACCGTCATATTAAAGCATTTAAACAGCTTGGCATTCGTATGTACGAAGAGTCTGGCGATTTCTTTGCAAAACGTGGTGACAAACTTCAAGGCCATGTCGTCTTTGATGCACCAACTGTAACAGGTACACAAAATGTCATGCTTGCCAGTGTTCTTGGTGATAGCGACGTTATTATTGAAAACGCTGCCTTAGAGCCTGAGATTATTGATATGGCTAATATGCTTATTGCTATGGGCGCAGATATCCGTGGTGCAGGTTCATCTTTGATCGAAATTACGGGTGTACCTAAGCTCAAAGGTATTCGTTACCGTCCTATTCCTGACCGTATCGAAGCAGGTACCTTCATGCTTGCTGCCGCTGCTACACGTGGTGACATTGTCATGCACGATGTTGATCCAAAACATTTACGTGCTGTTATTGGCAAGTTAACTGAATGTGGTGTCAAGATATCTGAACTGAATGACGGTAAGTCACTACGCGTTGATGCCAGGGCTAAACTAACACCTGTAGACATTACAGCTGTTGAGTATCCAGGCGTTCCCACTGACTTGCAAGCACCGTTTGGCGCATTTTTAGCAACTGTCGAAGGTACAAGTGTGATCGTAGATAAAGTCTACCCAGAACGCTTTACGCATGTAGATGAATTAGCAAGAGCTGGTGCGCATCTTGATTTGCGTGATCATGCTTTAGTTATTCGTGGTAGTGAAGGTGCTCTACAAGGTGCCAGAATGCAATCTGCAGACATTCGTGCTGGTGGCGCATTGATTGTTGCCGCAGTTGCTGCAACAGGTCAATCAGAACTCACAGGCGTTCATTACATCGAGCGTGGTTATGAAAATATCACCGAACGTTTACGTGGTCTAGGTGTTGACGCATTCATGGATGCAAAAACACCATCAACTCCTACCTAAGCACTTACAGATTTGTCATAACTAATATTCCATTTTAAAATTTAACGCCTCATCTAAAATTAGATGAGGCGTTTTTGATATCTATGGCTGATATCTATAGCTGATAAATATAACAATGGTAAGAAAGCAAAAAGTAATCTAATCGAGTTTTAGAAGTTAGGTAATCCTAAACCCCAGCTATACCAAAACCCATCAGCATAACCCACTTGTGCACCAACACTTATTGGCGCAAGATAATTAACGACAGAATCAAAATAAAGTCCTATATCAGCACCTACATGCAACTCTGTATCGTACCAAGTACTCAGTCGAGGTTTAATACTTACACGCTCAATCGCATGTAAGCCATCTCCATAGCGCCAAGCAGTATTGATAGTATGTCTAAAACCAATATGAGCAAGTGCATTAAAATCACTGTTCATAGTTATTGGAATTGGTTGTCGAGGTCTATAGCCTGCTTGAAAATACACTTCTCCAATACCTGAAAGTCCAAAATTTAACAAACCTAGGTTGCTTAAATTATCGTGGTAGCTAGTCGTTCCCCAAACACCGCCCGATAACCCCTCTCCACTCGGACTAACGACTGCAAAAATAGCACTCCGCTGCCCACCCGTAACATAATCCCAAGTGTCTCTACGCTGTTTTGAAATCATAAATCTAGCACTCGCATCCAAAAACCAATCAGAGGGTCGTGATTGTATATTTACGAGCCCAACACTCAGGTTTGCATAGTTTACAAAGGTATCGGTTGGTAATTTAAGATTCACAAAAGCCCTCCCCCCCAAAGCAGTTTCGACAGCACCTTGAGCAAATGGAAAATGTGGCCAAACACCAACACTCAACCCCATATCAATAGGGCTTTGAGAAACTGGCGTAAGTACATTTGTAGGCGAATAGGTATAACTTCCAATAATATATTGACCCTCAAGATGACCTTTTAAAATATTGTTTATACCACCTGAGACACTATAACTATGTTTACCTGTTATATCTTCAGCAAACACTGTTGCACCTAATAGATAATCAATATCTGCTAGATTATTTAAATCAACATTACCTATTGAAAACGCTGGGCTTACAGCATAGGGCAACATACTTAGTAGTGGTTGATACTCTTGTAGTTCAAAGCCATCAGGTACGGTACTTGTAGTATGTTCTAAGTCTGTAGTAACTGCTTCGAAACTAGTTACTTTTTTTAAGATGTAACTCACTTCAGGCGAACTAACAAAGCCTATAGGATTTGGTGATTTAGTTGGCAATGTTGCAAGTTGAAAGCCCGCTTTCCCTAAGGCACTATAGATAAGTGTTTCATCGTCAAAATGGATAGGTTGGAATGCACCACCTGGTGTTCTACTTAAACGTGTTACACGATGTTTTTGTTGGGTACTGCGTCTGGGCTCGAGCTCGTAAACTTCAAAGACCCCAGTTCTGGAACCTGTACTATGTCTATCTGAGCGAAAAACGATACTCGCTTCACCAGACTCTTTTACACGCCACGAAGGATCTAAATCTTGCGCAGCATCTTGAATTATCAAACTAAGTTCACCTGTTGAGGTATCAAAGTAGGCAATGTCTGCTTTTCCTGCATCCCATAAACTAACCAAGATTTTACCATCAGGACTAATATCAGTATTCAAAAAATGCATGCCCTTAGGTGCTTGCCAAATAGCTTTAGCTAGACTAGAATCACTTTCATCACTGCTAGTAGGACAAAGTTCAACAAGTAAAGATGGTTCTGGCCGAACATCCCTAAGCGCAAACACACAACCTGTCTCAAGATTTGCTGTAGCCCCTTTTAATCGTGCTTGCGAACTAAACAAGGTTTCTATACCTGTATCTATATTAAGCAAAAATACCTTTTGAAAGCTTGTTAAACTATCACGTACAGTTCTGCTATAAAGCAATTGATGGTCACTATACCAGTCTATTTTTCTTGCCGATTTTCCTGCAAGAACAACCTGCACATTACTAAGTTCTATAGTATTAAGCTCAACGGTATTAAGCTCAACGGTATTAAGTTCAACGGTGTTAGACTCAACAGCAGCCGTCGCTTCTTCAATTAAACTTTCTTCAGAGATACTAGATTGCTCATCAACTTCTTCTACTTTAGAAATTTCAGCCACCATAATCCCTTGAGCAACATCTACCCATGCTAAATATTTACCATCTGGACTTAAAGTTGGACTAGCAAAAGTACTCATTACTTCGGTAAAGTTATCAGGCTTATCAAACACGCGAATCATTGTTTTAGCCCTAACTGACTTTTGCCAGTTTAACCATTCTTCATCCAATGTTACATCCGTGACAGTGAACCAAGCTGTACTAAAATCATTTAAAAAACCGCCAATAAGACCACCTTGATTATAAATATGCAAGGTATCTATAATAGTTTGGAAGCCATATTTATTAACCAAATAATCAATAAAACTTGCTCCAAACAAATACCTTGCACGGCCATAAGGCCATTGGGCAAAGCTAGTTAAACTCACGTCTTCTAAGGAAGGTAATGCATCTTCTAAAGCTAAACTCTGGATAATTCCATTTGTAAATGCATCATTTAATCTACCTCCACCGCCATAAGTAGATTCTACCCAAGTAGCAATGCCTTCTATAAACCAAGCTGGCGGTACCGAAGCCACTTCGCCTGCACTAAAAAGACTACGTTCACTGGCTACTATTCGGTCTACTGAAGGTTCTGTAGCCGTATAGGTAAGTTGCATTGTATGCACAAATTCGTGCAGCATCAGGGCATACAATGTATCTTCAGTCCGAAACCCTAATTCAGACTCACTTGGGAAGAGTGGTCGTAGCGAAACTTTTAAATGTGGATTGGTAATTGCAAAGGCATTATAACTATCTGTTGAATCTTCGATAACTACAGTTATGTGTCTCGGTTCAAAGTTAAATAAATCTACCAATACAGTACGTGCCTCAGAACTTTTTTGAGCAACTTCTTGTGCAAATTCAAAGGTCTCAGGGTTATCGTAAACAACACTAATTGAATCTCCTTTAAGCTCTTGAGTTGCATACGCCCAAGGTAAAAGACTAGATACCAACACCAATACAATAAAAAAGATATTGCGTGTCAATACATCAGGAAGAAGTGCTAAAAAGGCTTTTTGGGCTTTAGAAAACTGCATAACTTTAAGTATAAACCAAATACCTAACAGTCAGATTACTTTTAAAAATTGTAACAGTACTTAGCTTATTGAGCTAAAACTATTGTCAAAGTTGGAGTAGCTAGTCATCAACTGTTGCTTTTGACTATAAACAATATTTCATTCTGTAAATTGTGCAGTGCTTAAACATTGTCAAATCTTTAGAAAGTATAATAAAATCCTCAACTAGACCAGGTTAGTCAAAAAGGTAAAAGTATGGTGGAGTTTCAGAATCAAAATTGGGTCAAACTTAGGAAACTTTAGCTTGAAAAAGGAGCAACAAAAACCAAGGCTTGTCTATATAGCAAGGCTTTTTTAGCTGTTGCTTTTACTTTCATTTAGCTGATTGCTCTTGGGTCTTGGCTTGTCAAACGAGCATACAGATATCTTATCGATGTGAAATCTTGCAAGGGTAAAAGCATTTCTGTCTAGGCCTTGATTGGGTTGAACATTGCTCAAGACTCAACATACCTATCCCTATTCGTTTTAAACTTTATTTTTGAAAGTGATACGTGCCTAGTCCAAAGATAACTATGAACATACAATTCATTAGACTTATTTAGAGATTAATTACCTGATACAATCAAAACCATGAAACTAGCGACGCTTTGCTATATAAAAAAAGACAATCAAACATTAATGCTTCATCGCAATAAAAAAGAGA
>CALHRJ010000440.1 GCA_938038395.1 uncultured Deinococcales bacterium
TATCAAGCAGGTTGGTTTCGTTTAAGAAACAAACAAAAAGCATTACTCTTTGTAACTAACAGGGAAAATGTAATATCAATACCAAGCTATGACGGCTACCTGCTTATGCTTAGCGTGGGTAATCCAAGTAGTTTTTTAGAAAGTTTAAAAGCTGGTTAATAATTAATTACAAAATTCGTAAGCTATTAGAATCCAACTAATCATAATGCTATTATTAATACACCATGTTCAGAGTTGGTGAAACAAACATCATTTGTACAAATCTAGAACGCTCACGCATGTTCTATGAAACAGTATTAGGCTTTAAATTCATTGAAGAAGACCAAGACGCAGTTCGCCTTAAATGCGACAATCAGTATTTTTTACTACTACCATTTGCAACACAAAAACGAAAAGAGGCTGACTACTGTAGTACTGCTGAAGTTTCTTTTGATTTAAAAACTGATAACCTTCAGGAAGCATATGCCTATCTCGTATCAAAAGATGTAAATGTGGTCGATGTACCTGATGAGATTAGCTTTCATATATGTGACCCAGACGGACTGTACATTGAAATTGTTTATAGCAAACATTGAAGTGATAAACTTTGTATATGGAATACAAAAACCTCACACCAATGCTCACCACCAAAAACATTAATGAAACAATTGAGTTTTACTGTGATGTCTTAGGATTTAACTGTATAAATCATGACGAAAATTTGGGTTGGGCTTCTCTACAATCTGGCAAGGTCAACATCATGCTCAATGAACCAAATGAACATGTTCCGTTTAATGGTGCAGACATAAACATGTCACTTTACATCTACACAAATGAAGTAGATGCTCTTTGGGAACAAGTCAAAGACAAAGCAAAGGTCTGTTACCCAATTGAAAGCTTTGACTATGGGATGCGAGAGTTTGGGATTTTCGATAACAATGGTTATTTGCTAAAGTTTGGTTGGGATACTGCCATGCTTGAAGACAAGTCTTAGAACCATTCATCCTGCATATCAAAAGGCGTACTGTTCAAGCTTTTCAATAATTCAGCCTGACTCTGCATCTCTGGTAACTCCCACTCAAAGTGATACTTTGCAGCTTGCAATTTACCAAGATAAAAGTGCTTATCTAATTCAGAAGGGTTTTGAGCCAAACCTTTTTGTGCTGCTATACTCAGCTTCAGCCAAACCCAAGCCAACACAAGCTTGCCTGTAAAATCCAGATACTCTGTAGCATTGGCAAGTGCAAGGTTGACATCTTCTCTCATAGTAGAAGTAACAGCAACTGTCGTTTCTTGGTGTAAGTTTACACTTCTTGTTAAAGCTTCAACTAAATCATCCAAGCCTTCTTGTGTTTTTGCCTCAATAATAGTTTCTTGAACTGCCCCTAAAAAAGTCTTATAAAGCTGACCATTTCCAAGTGTTGTTTTTCGCCCTAATAAATCAAGTCCTTGAATACCTTCAGTGCCTTCATGGATAGGGTTTAATCTATTATCTCTATAATATTGTTCTACAGGGTATTCACGGATGTAGCCTGAACCACCCAATACTTGAATTGCAAGCTCATTAGCTTTGACACCATATTTAGATGACCAAGATTTAACGACAGGTGTTAGGTAATCAAGTAGTTCAAAAGCCTTTTGTTTAGCAGCAGCATCAGTCAGTGTTTTTTCATCATCTACCAGACGGCTTGCCAATAAACAGAGTGCGATACTACCTTCACCATATGACTTTTGTGCAAGCAGCATACGACGTACATCAGCATGTTCTATAATGCTCACTTGTGGTGACTCAGGATCTTTGTTAGTGGCGTGACGTCCTTGTTTACGGTCTCTTGCAAACTCTACAGAGTAGTCATAACCCGCATAACCTAGACAAGCTGCACCTAGACCGACACCTATACGGGCTTCATTCATCATTTGGAACATATAGGCTAAGCCTTTGTGTTCTTCACCTAGTAAGTATGCTTTACAGTTTTCTTTTTCTCCAAAGCTTAGTACGGTTGAGGTTGTATTCCTATAACCCATTTTATGTAGTAAGCCAGCTAGTGCAACATCATTTCGTTCTCCTACCGTACCATCATCATTAACCAAATATTTTGGACAGATAAATAGTGAAATGCCTTTAACACCAGCAGGACCACCTGGGATTTTTGCCAGAACCATGTGGACTATATTCTCTGTTAGTTCATGGTCGCCAGCAGAAATATAGATTTTTTGACCTGTTAGGTGATAGCTACCATCTTCTTGTGGTACAGCCGTTGTGGTGATGTCTGCGAGTGATGAACCTTGAGCAGGTTCTGTGAGTGCCATCGTTCCGCTAAAGCGACCTTCAATCATGGCTTGCATGTAGCGTTCTTTTTGTTCTTGACTACCAAAGGCTTCGATTAGGTTTGATGCACCCACGGTTAAGAATGGGTAGCCTGCTGTTGATACGTTGGCTACGTTGAAGTGGATTGTGGAGGCTCGAGCCGCGAGCTCAGGTAACTGAATCCCTCCCCACTGGGCATCATGCGACGCACCTATAAACCCAGCCCCTGCAATAGCATCCCAAGCTGCTTTAGTTTCTGGAATAAGCGTAACCTTTTCACCATCGAATTGAGGTTCGTTTGCATCTGCTTTGGCATTATGCGGCGCAAGATAATCTTCAGCAATGCTCTTAGCAGTTGCAAGAACAGCATCAACCGTTTCTTTGCTATGTTCTTCATAGCGAGTGCGTGTAAACAGGCTTTCTAAATCAAAGACCTCATAAAGCAGAAAGTTTAATTCTTGAGATAAATTGGGCATAGCTCAGTATACTCGAAAGATATGTACTGCTAACAGTTGTCCTTCCTGTAAACCATATTTATCATGTTTTTGCAAAACAAAGGCGAACTGAATATATTGCTTCTCAAAACATCTAGAATAGACATTAAGAAAAAATAAACAAAAATTTCATGTATTGGGAATACTCTGGGAATGCTGTGGGAATCCATCAAACCTTATATTAGACCTTGACGAAATTCAGACCGGATTTTGTGATTTTTTCTGGGAGGAAGAATGAAAAAAACAATATTTTTAGTAGCAGCATTATTAGCAGCCTTGCTGCTCAGTGCTTGCCAATCTACTGATATCGGTCCAGATATCAGTACTGATACCACTCCTTTACGTAGTATTCCTGTTGATGTAGTCAATAGCTATATCGTTCCACAAGCCGTAACGCCACAGGCTGTGACAATAGCTCAAGGAAATTTATTTGATAACGGTGGTTTTGAGTCTGGTTTAACAGGCTGGACAGGCTGTGCAGCAGGTGCAATCGCTATATCAGCCGATGCTTATGAAGGCACAAAAGCACTCAAAGTCAATGCTGGCAATTGCTTTTACCGTTCAGTTGAAGTAAATGTAGCAGATGACCTTATATTAAGTTGTTATGCTCGCTTAGAAAGTGGCAATGGCTGGACTGGCATGGGCTTAGGCTTTGCAGATGCAAGCTGGACAACTATTCCTGGTGGTCCCTCAACGATAATTACTGGTAATAGCTACCAGCGTTATGACATTGAAGCAACTGCACCTGCGGGTAGTAAGTATGTAAGCATGTGGATGTATAGCGACAATCCAGCACTGGTTGATGAATGTAGTCTGATGTTGGAAGTAGAACCACCACCACCGCCACCACCAAGTGGTGCTGAGCTCTTAGAGAATAGCGATTTGTCTGCAAGTAGTAATACAGAGAATTGGTCTGTAGGCTGCGGAGGAGAAGCTTTTCCTAGAATAAATAGAAATGGTATTTATTTGATGGATGGATGTTTAGACCAAAGTCTAAGTGCCAGCGATATAGCTCAGTTAAAAGGTAAAGACTACACCTTTAGTTGCAAAGGAACAAAGCTAGCGCATCTTAGCAGTTATGCATCTATGAGCGTTTTCCTAGATGGAACGCCAAAAAGTATAGTTATTCCAAGTTCGCCTTCATGGACTACTTGGGAAGTTAAAGGCACAGCAGGAAACAACATCAGCTCAGGTTTTGTAAGCGTATATGCTAACGGAAGAATAGACCTGTCTAGTTGTAGCCTAATGGTAGATGGTAGCGAACCACAACCAGAACCTCAAATCACGATTACAAATCTTGGTCCTGATAACATCATGTCTGGCGAAGCTACCCCTCTTAATTTACAAATCAAAAACACAGGCAATGTAGATTTCAAATACTTGAACGTGAGTAGTGCAGGAAATGTTTTAAACTGTGGCTTTAATGACTTAGATGTACCTGTAGGTGCAGTTCGTAGCTATACCTGCCCAACACTAGCAGTAGCACCAGGAGAAACGAAAAGCTACACCATCGAGGCTCGAGCCACAATTGTTACAGACAGTGACCCAATTTACCTAACTGAGACTTACACTATAACTCAAAGTAACCTTGGAGCATCTGAGAACCTACTAATCAATGGTGACTTTGAAAGATCACTCACAGGTACTTGGTCAGTAGGCTGTGGTGGAAATTGGAGCTTACCTGACGGACGCAATGGTAAGGGCGCACGTCTTACAAACGGAGCTTGTATGGATCAGTCAATTGACACAGCTGCGCTAGCAGGAAAAGAATACACCTATAGTTGCTATGTCAAAAACCCAAGTGGTTACGCTTCCATATCAATCTTTTTTGACGGTACACCAGTCTCTGAAGTTATACCTGTAAGTAACGATTACCAACGTGTTGAAATTACTGGCACAGCCCCAAATGCAAGTAGTGGCTTTGTAAGTGTTTACACAGATAACACCATCTATGTTGATGATTGCTCTTTAACTACTGCTGGTAGTCAAGTTCAACCTGGTACTCAGCAGTGGTTTGATAGATTTGGTGCTCAAGACACTCAAAACTATAATCAAGAATATGTTGACGCAGTAGCACTAAGTTCAACAGGTATTTTCACCGTTGCTAAGGTCATTAAAGATATCGGTAATCCTAACACATTTTCTTTAAGTATACGTAAGTATAACCGTGATGGTGACGTCCTTTTCTCAAAGGTAGAAGATTTATCAGGTACACTTTTAGATGCGGCTACCGATAGTGCTGGCAACCTATATGTTGTGCGATCAACAACTCAAGACATCACACCTTCTCCATATAGACAACTAGATTTATGGCTACACAAATATAGCCCTAATGGAACAAAACAATTTGAAAAAATCATAGCTACAGATGATTTCTATGGTGGTAATTCTTCTGGAAGTCTCTACTATGATGAAATGCTTATTGTAGGCGATAATATTTACGTCAGCCGTAAAGCTTCTGTCAGGAAATTTAATCTTTCAGGTGTTGAACTGTGGAATGCACCTGTGAGTGGTTACGGTGTTGGAGGCTTAACAGCTACTACAGATGGTTCAGTTTATGTTACTGTCTCTGGCTTTAGAAACTACGACACAACGCTTACAAAGCTAAATAGTAATGGTACACAAGCTTGGAAAAAAACCATTAACACGACTACTTCAGGTACTCCTCCTACAACCTATTTAGCAGCTGATAATTCACACGTCTATGTTGTGGGTGGTACAGTTGATACTTTTACCAATGATAGTAGCGACAACATAGATGGCTACTTATGGAAATATGACAGTGCTGGTAATGAAATTTGGACAAGCCAAATTGCCACGAATCTTAATGATCGACTCACTTCTGCTGCTTTACATGGTGGTGCACTTTACACAACTGGTGTTACTGGCATTCAAGGGTTTATCAAAAAGATCAATCTAAATTCAGCCGCAGAAGAATGGTCTATAGATTTAGATGTTGATGGCTATGACATCTTTAATGATATTGCTATTGATAACACTGGCATCTATACAGGTGGCTATGTTGCTGGCACTGTTACTAATGGCAATGGCAGCCCTATTGCAAACAGTAGTGATGCTTTTATTACAAAATACAGCCTGCCGTAACACACTTTACATTTCAGTTTTTAGGGAGCCTTTTACGGGCTCCCTTTTTTTGCTTTGTTGAAACAGAAGCCTTTTATACCGAAATGAATCAAGAATGTCGTAATGCCAAAAATAAACATAGGTTGGAAAGTGCTCATCTTTCGGTTCTTGTGAAGATACAAGCGACAATATGACTATGACATTTATCTTTCAGTTTAGTATTAGAATAAACCTTTTACAGCCATCTTAACGAATCTTAACAAGCTGAATTTTTGTTCAAAATCTTGTTAAGAGCTTGTTTAGACACCCCTCGTAAACTAATAACATCTTCAACGGATTACGAACTTAGGGAGGTTCAAAATGGGTTGGTTGTTATTATTTACTGGAATATTTACGAATGTAAGCGCGATTGCTCTTGTTAAAACAAGTCAATCTACTGAGCAAGCTTATTTTGCAATCATTGGTTATGTCGCACACATCACTGGCTTTTTTATTATTAGCCAATCTTTTAAGCATATGAATGTAACGCTTGCTTACGCAGTTTGGGCTGGTATAGGTAGCATGCTTGTTTTAGCAACAAGTATTCTTCTTTTTAAAGAGAGTGTATCTGTACCACAAGTCTCATTTTTTATAGTTGTTATGGT
>CALHRJ010000441.1 GCA_938038395.1 uncultured Deinococcales bacterium
GAATTATTCTGGTTTGAGCTAGATACCTAATAGTCAGAAGATCAGAACAAGCTAAGACTGTTCCGTATTCGACATATATATTCTCAACATCAAAATATGTCAAACTAAGCTATGCCTGAAATCTTCCCACCTGACCCTGTAGATTACGATGACGAGCAAAGCCAGAATGAAGCCTTAAAGCTTTACGAAGACTTACCAGTGATTTCTCCCTACGGCTGGCAACACCTTACTATCTCAGCAATACAGCTAGCTGCAGAAGACTACGAAGAGCAAGAACACCTTGAAGAACGTGCAAAAGCTTTGCTTAAAAAACATGCACTCACACCATTTTTTAGTATGACGCCTGATGAGCTAAACAAAGTGGTGGCAAACATTGATGCTTTAGAACATGCTTACGCAGATGGTGAACCATTCACTGCACTTTTAGGCATTTACATTTTGGCTGAATTAAGTGATTTGATGCTTGATAATAGTATGTCTAATCAAGCGACAGAAGCCTATTGGCATGACCAACAAAAAGATATGCCAGTTAAGGAACGCTTTCTTGCAGCACTTAGAAAAAAACGTGGCTATTACTACGATTGATATTATAGAGAATACTGCTACTTATACTAATTCCACTCAGTTCAAAAATTAATTCAAGATGTATTTGGACTCGAATATCCGTATATGAAACTGCAGGTGAGCACTTAAAGCTTCGAGCTATACCGAACTGAATCAAGAATGTCATAATGCCAAAAATAAGGCAAAAATCCAGCAAATAGCAATGTAAGTTAGTGCATTAGCAAGTTAGTGCATTAGTAAGTTAGTGCATTAGCAAGTTAGTGCATTAGCAAGTTAGTTCATACTAAACCTGTACAGGACGTTATATGCCAGCATTTTAGATGTCAAGATAGTTTAGCTTATTTTTTGTGGCTTGGTACTAAATACTCTGTAACATCAATAAACTGATATTCTCCTAATAGCTTAAAAACATCAGATGCTTGGCAGTCAGAGTCTATAAAGTAACTTGGAAAATGTTAAAGAGCTCATGTTACACGTTACTTAACATCTAGCGTTATATTTTTTAACTTTGTCTAATTTCAAAATATAACGCTGATATAACGCCCTCTGTTTTATGCTCGAGCTAGCTTTTGATTGAGCCATACAGCTTGTTCTATTTGATGAGTAGAAAGAGCCCAGCTTCGTAATATCGGGTATTACGTTTAGCGTCTTACACCCTACGTATTAATCTACGGCGGTCCCAGGCTCAATCAAAGCTATTAAATGTAGCTTTTGATAGACGAATAGCGCAAGCTCTGTTGTATAGTTAACTAAGTCTTGTCGCTATAAAAATCATAAGTTGCCAATGCTTTTAGGTGAGGCATTTCGACTATGGCAAGATATAAGGAGAAAATATGTTTAGAAATAGAGCAGGATCAACACAAAGGAACTTTCGTTTAGTCTTTTTAACAGTTGGAATAGCTATGTTGCTATCAGCGTGTTCTGTACCAGTGCCCTTAGGTAGTTTGTTATCTGAGTTAGGTTCAAACAAATCAGGCACATTCGATATTAAAAATATATCTAAGTCAGGCTTTGACTTAGCGCCATTTTTAGGTGAGTCCAAATCACAAAATTTAGCTGGACCTACAGTAGGACAAACTACAATTCTTCTTGATCCATTAGATTTAGATGGTCTTAATCCAGTTATTGATTTAACAAATCGTGATGAAATCCAATCAAAGCTTGTTAGCATTAGCATGAGTTATAAATTTGTACTAACAAAAATTGGCGAATACACTACAAATAATGTAACACTTCAACCCTATTTTGCTCCTGCTGACAATAGCAATGTTTCTGATAGTGCCAATGCATTGGGCGCACCTATTGCAGTTAATTTTGTAGATAATAATCAAACAATTGAAGCAACAGTAGAGCTAAACGCTGAGCAGATTAAAGCAATCAATGCTAGAAAGTTTCGTTTAGGCTTCGGATTAACAGGGTCAATTACAGACTTTAATGGTCTTATTGCTGGTTTAAGCTATGATATTGAAAGTCTCAAAATAACAAATTTAAAGGTTAATGTTAATGAACGTTTCCCTTCAGGTGAAAATGGTGAAGTTATATCAGTAGCAAGTATAGATACAGGTATTGTTAAAGTAAATAGCCTTACACTAGACTATGCGGCAACTATTAAGCAAAGTACGCCTATCGTTCTTAAAGGAACTGCTACTGTAAAATTATATCTTGCGGCTGTTTCAGAGACTAATCTTTACCAAGATTCAAACTTAATTAAATCTATTGATGTAGATATTGCTGGAGGTACACTTCAAGGACAGCTAAGTGTACAAAATCCTTTGGTGGATACAGTTTTAGCTGACAATAAAATTCGCTATGGTGTAACAGTTGAGGGAAGTGGGCTTGGAATTGAAGCAGTTGCTGGGAATGATACTGCGGTAAATTTTGAGTATGAGGTTACTAAGTTGGATGGTACAGCTGGGGCTGGACTTTAGATTTTTGAAATAATTTTGTATAGTGGTTGTTAAAAGCTCGAGCCACCCTATTGGGTAGGCTCGAGCTTTCTTTTGCCCTCATAAAACTTATGGTAATTATAAAAAAGGTTCTAACGACCAGCAACGTTAGTACTTCAATGTTGAAAGCATTGAAGCATCAACATGAAGCTAAACCATCTGATAATGTTTCGCCAAATGCCACTAATTTAAAAACTAACGCTTTTGCTTCTCAACAGCGCAGCAAGGTATTAGCGCTTTCTAATACTTCTAGCACAATTACAAGTCTTTCAAATAATCCAAAAAACTCTTCATAGTTCCCTTTCACAATAAAAACCACCAAAAAAGAAAGCCACTAACAAAAGTTAGTGACTAATATATCTACTTCGTAAAGCCCTTACTAATAGATACGGAGAAGAGTGGAGAACGTCTAATTTGTGTCGTTCTTGCGTATGAGTAAATCATTAATTAGTTTCAAAACTCTTACAATCAAAAGCACTGCCAGTTCTTAAGAACTACCAACCTACGATTCTGTATCTGGGTCACACAAGTAAGTAGTTCCCTTATGTTTTGATGCACATAGCGCTGCTACTATAAGGTTAGTAGTAGAAATAGTATTTCTTAGAAGTTACTGATAAGTTTATTTTTACAAAAGCAAAAAGGAAGACACTATAGTGAGGCCCGATGCTGGTGGAATTGGGTTTGATTTAAGTAATCAAGACGGTCTAATGGTTTATAGGTAGTCGCAAAACGGTTTTTCTAAGTTGTTAGGATAACTTTATCGAGGTTTGAGTCAATTAGGTTGGCTCGAGCCTTTTTTAATGTCCCTCACACTAAAACTTGAGTTATTTCAAGCTGCAATAGCATTACAGTCTAAGGATTTAGGCCAAAACATGCTATATCTTTCAAGTACTTTCATGATACACTCATAGTTAGGACATTCCAAAAATTATTTACTATATACATATAGTTGCACAACCTGTGAACAAAATTTGATCCGTCTATAGCAAGAGTTAGGATTAGAGAGTTGGAAAAGGTATATGCATAAACGTAGTACATAAAACTCGTATTGGCCATTCACTGGCTACTTAGCTAAGTTATCTAATCGTGCCCTATCACTATCTTAAAAACTTTTCTATACAGTAGCTTTTATACCTAGTGTAAACATGGCTTGAACACCATCATTCCTCTAAAGTTTCACAACATACAAAAATTAGTTGAAGGAGTAACCTTGTATGGACAAAAACCTCATTAAGCTTCTATCTGACCAACTGACCCCAAATGTCGTTGGTAAACTCAGTGGCGCTTTAGGCGAAAGCCAAGATGCCACCACAAAAGGTGTGAAGGCTGCTATCCCAAGCGTGATGGCTGCACTCATGCAAAAAGGCGCAAGTAAATCAGGTGCAGGTGACCTCATCTCTATGATGGATAGCCTACCGAGCGATGTTGATTTAGATAATCTAGGTGCAGTGTTCGACAATAAAGAACAGAGTAAAGCACTTCAGCATGCAGGTAGTGGCATGATCTCTAATCTACTGGGTCGTAACCAAAACAAAATATTTGATGTTGTTACCAAAGCTTCAGGTATGGGCAAAGCAAAATCTGGCAATATGCTGGGTATGTTAACCCCTGTCGCTATGAGTATGCTCAAAAATACTGCTAGCGATAAAAGTGGAAAGCTAACGACTGATGGTTTAACGAGTTTACTTGCCAGTCAAAGTGGTTTTCTTAAATCATCTGCACCAAAAGGTCTTAGTGATGCTTTGGGCATTGCAAATTTTGACGAATTAGGTGCTGGTTTAAAT
>CALHRJ010000442.1 GCA_938038395.1 uncultured Deinococcales bacterium
CCAGCACAAGCTGGTGTATATGGCTTGCCAACTACAGTAAACAATGTAACTTCCTTAGCAAGCACTGTACACATTTTAAATAGAGGCCCAGAGTGGTACGCACGTATGGGTACCGACGACTCAAAAGGTTTCCATCATGTACAGCTTTCAGGAGCTATTAACCGTCCTGGTGTTTACGAAATACCTATGGGAATCACTTACCGTGAAGTTATTTATGGTCTAGGTGGTGGCCCAAGCATGGATGCAAAAGCCTTTATTCCGGGTGGTTCATCTTGCCCAATGCTTCCATGGACCGATGACATGCTAGATATGCAAATGGAATATGCCTCACTTGCCAAAGCAAAAAGCATGCTTGGTACAGGTGGCTTAATTGTTATTCCTAAAGAAAAATGCATCGTAGATTTACTTTGGAACATCGTTAAATTTTATGCACATGAATCTTGTGGTAAATGTACACCTTGCCGTGAAGGCGTAAGCACATGGATGCCGAAAATGTATCAAAAGCTCATGGCTGGTTTAGGCGAAGTTGGCGATTTAGAATTGATAGAAGATGTATCTGAAAATATTCGTGGTCGTTCTTTTTGCCCACTTGCAGATGCATGTATCATGCCAGTTCAGGCTTCTATAGAGCATTTTCGTGATGAATATGTATATATGATTGAAAATGGCAAGTCAATGTATGAAAAGCGCAGTTGGTGGATGGACTAGAGCGTTTGCGCTCTAGTCTTGAACTAAAGCTGGCGCTTTAGTTCTGGCAGATGCTTTGTTTTTAGTTCTGGGTTGGGCTAGTAAAGGTAGAGATGATGAATAGGGTTTTGAAATTGGTGAAATTATGAAAGCGAGAACAATTAGTGTAGTTGCATTGCTAATACTGTTATGTATTGCTAGTTTTGTTCTATGGAATTTTACCAAAGCTGCTGCTAAAGCTGTTAATCCTGATACCTCGAATAATTCCAGAGCTTCCAATGGTACTGATAGTAAGGATTCATCAATATCAGCTGCTGCTAATCTTGTGGAAATCCCAGCTTCAGGCACTCTTGAATTGTGTGAGGCAGTATTGCCCGGCAATACTATTGACGATACTACTGTTCGCCAGCGCGGTCCAAATTCACTTCATTGGATTAATGAGCTTTATCAAGGTGATGAAGGTCATCTGTTCTTAAAGTATGATTACCGAGAAACTTTTGGGCATGACCAAGCAACTTTAGCTTATTTTAGGCGTTTTGTTGATGCTCTAAAGGCTCATAACATTCAGTTAGCTACACTTGTGCTACCACCGCGAACGATGATTTATAGTGAGAGTTTGGCTTCGTCATCTCGTCCGTATAATCTTGATTTAGGTTATCAGAATTATCTTGCATCTCTAGAAGTAATTCGGGAATTAGGCATTGTGGTACCAGATTTGGCAACACCATTTTTGGAACTTGCAAAAACAGACGCAGTGTATTTTAAGCGTGATCATCACTGGACACCTGAGGCAGCTCAGGTTGCTGCCAAAGTACTTGCCGATGCACTAAAGGATAATGCGATTTATAAGGCACTGCCAAAACAAAGCTATGTAACTACGCAAAAAGGTGTTGCACCGCTTGAAAGCGCAACTTACATGTTGCGTGTTGAAGCTGTTTGTGAAGTTGAGATTGAGGATGAATCTGTCAATGTCTATGTTACTGAAGTAAGTTCAGACGATGCTACAAGTGCAACAGGCTTATTTGATGATGCAGCTAGGATTCCTGTTGTATTAGCAGGGACAAGTCATAGTGCTATCGAAACCTTTAATTTTGCGGGCTTTTTACAAGAAGAGCTTTCTTCGGATGTGCTCAATGTAGCCAAGTCATCAGGAGGGCAGTTTGCTGGTTTGATGCAATATTTGCCAGATGAAGAATTGCGAGCAACGATTGAAGAACCAAGTTTACTTGTTTGGGAAAGGGAATTTCAGGGTAGTTTTATTCCACCCTTTATTAATGATTTACGCCAGTTGATTCCAAGTGTGTATGGAACATGTTCAGCAGAAGAAGCTGTAGCAATACGCACAGTTGAGGCAACAGGTGGAACAAGGCTTGATTTAGGTCTGCCGTCTGGAATTACTGGCTCAAATCATTATCTTGTTGCAGATATTGCAGATTTAAGTATTAATAATCCAAGTGTTTATTTCCGTTACTCAAGTGGCGTGGAAGAGCGTTTACCACTAGGTAATCCTAGAGTTAGGCCTAAGCACTTTTTTATGGAATTACTGGGTAGTGATGTTGGCGAGCTAAGCCAACTCTCGGTTGAGTTTCCCAAAGATGTATTTGGACCAATTACGTTAAAAATTTGTAGGGCAAACTAGTATTTACTGGTTTTTGAAAGGTTTAAAAGTGATGTTTAAAGCTAGGCATGAATGGAAGTTAAGTCTATGAAGGTCAGATTATGAAAGTCAGATTATGAAAGTCAAGGTAAATGATGTTGATCTTGAATTAGCCCCAGGAACTTCAGCGATTGATGCTGTTTTCCAAGCGGGTCACGAGGTGCCTTATTTCTGCTCACACGAGTACATGAGTCCAATTGGGGCTTGTCGTATGTGTTTGGCAAAAGTGGGAGCGCCTCGCAAAGACCGTGCGACGGGTGAGTGGATTCTCGATGAAGAAACAGGCGAGCCAAAGATTTTTTGGTTCCCGAACCCAATGGCAACTTGCACAACTTCCGTTATGGAAGGCATGGTCATCGATACACTTTGTGATGAAGCGAAAAAAGCACAAGGTGGCATGATGGAAATGCATCTCATCAATCACCCGCTTGATTGTCCGACCTGTGACAAAGGTGGTGCTTGTGAACTCCAAGACCAAGCCTATGAGTATGGTGCTGGTACCAGTCGCTTTGTCTTTGATAAGCGTCACCAAGAGAAGCACCATGACCTTAGTGATTTAGTCACGCTTGACCGTGAGCGTTGTATTCATTGTAAGCGCTGTGTGCGTTACTTCGAAGAAGTGCCTGGCGATGAAGTTCTTGATTTTATTGAACGTGGTGGACATACCTACATCGGTAATATTGAAGAAGGACTTCCAAGTAACTTTTCTGGAAATATTACAGATATCTGTCCTGTAGGTGCATTGTTAGATACGACCAGTCGTTTTCGTGGACGTAACTGGGAATATAACCACACGCGCACAGTGAGCATGAATGATGCTTCTGGCGCAGCGATTACGGTTGACTCTCGTACAGGAAGAATTGAACGCATTAAAGCTGCGCATAATAGTCAGGTTAATAAGGTTTGGATTGATGATGGTACTCGTTTTGGGTATGAATATGTTAATTCAGAGAATAGGATTAAGACACCGCTAGTTAGGAAGGGGGGGAGGCTCGAGCCCACCAGTTGGGAAGAAGCCGCTACCGCTATCCTTGCAGGCCTCGAAAACCTAAACCCAAGCGAAATTGCAGTCATCCTACGTGCTGACTCAACCCTCGAAGAAGCAGTTGCTGCCAAGTCATTAAGCGCAGCCCTAGGAACTGAAGGTAAAGCAGCGTTGCTCGAGCACTACCCTCGCCCTGCTGCCAGCCTTATTCCATCAACAGCTCAAGCGACTTTTACAGATGTAGCAACAAGCGATGCTCTTTTTGTCGTTGGAGATGCCACTGAAGAACTTCCAATACTAGATTTACGAATTAAAGATGCACTCAAAGGTGTCGCTCCAGTCGAAATGATGGAACACGGCATCCCAATTGCAGATTTGCGTTTAACAGAGCGCATGAAGCGTAAAAAAGAAATCTTAACAGTAGCTGCGCCGTATCAGGTCAACCTTATGCAACATGCAGGTCGTACATTGACCTTTGAAGCTACTAAAGAAGTTGAATTTGTAGAAACCTTACCAGCAGAGCTAATTAGCGAATTAGAAGCCGCTGAAAACGCAGTTATTGTTGTTGGTGCGGTAGCTCTAGCAAACCCTGCTGCTACCAAAAAGCTATATGAACTTGCAGAAAAAGTTTC
>CALHRJ010000443.1 GCA_938038395.1 uncultured Deinococcales bacterium
TTCGGATACTTGGAACCTGCACGCTTTAAAGGTGATTTTGCTTTCGTCTATTACTGAACAGTTTATGGCTGCTTATAGTACGAAGGTTGCGAGAGGGTATTTGAGGTTTCAGGCACAGCACTTAAGGAAGTTGCGAATCCCAAAGTGGGAGAGTTTGGATGTTGATTTGAAGACTGAATTACTAAAAGCTGGCAGTGAAAATAGTGTTGCTAAGTTTGATGAATTGAGTAATAGAGTATTTTGTATTCATTAAGCTAAACTCATGCCTTTTTTAATCTATGGTTTATATAGTGCTATACTGTAGTACATGAAACATATAAGGCAGCATAGTACACTTGTTTGTTTGGTTTTACTATTTAGTTTTGCTATAGCACAGCTTTCAGATGTGCAAATGACACCTGAAGAAGCACGAGTTGCAGCACTAGAGTCTCATTATGAATGGGATGCGTGGCACAATACACCTAAAGTTATTAGAGACTCAATTTTTTACGGTTTTGCGGAGCGGATGCATAAGGCTCGAGCTAATGGTAAATACACTACAGGTGAACCACTTTTAAGGCGTACTTTACGACCTGATGATAGCTTCTTTGAATCTGATGAAATCAGAGAAATGTGCCTACAAAGCAAGCACTACGTAGCTATGGGAGAGTACGGTGATTATAGTCAGGCACAATACGAGGCAAATGGTGTTACGTATTCAGGACCAGAAGCCTATGTAGAACAAGGCCTACATCATTGTATTCATAGCCTTAAGGGATCAGATGAGTATGCAGTTCCTATATTGGATTTAGATGGACAGATTGTAACTACGGCTTTTGTTGATGTGCTTTCTGGACTTGGAGGCGGTGGTGGAATGGATATCATTTCAGCGACTGAAGCTCAGCAATTGGTTGGCAGTTCAACCACGCCGCAGTATGTTTCTTTTAATATGCCTACAGAGTTTGAATCTCACAATGAAGATTGGTTAGAGGGTGGCTTTAGTTTTTGGTTAGTTGATGACTATGCCGTAGAACCAAGGGCAGGTGTATTATTTCAAGTTGTTGATTTACAAGATATGCCTGTTAATTTGCTGAGTGGGGAAGTTGAACCTATTGTTGTATTAAGAAATTTTGTTGGTATGCGTGGAGAAGATGTTATACCGAAATTAATTTATCCAGTACGTTTAAAACTTGTTGAGGTAGCTTCTTCTAACTAGGAAGCAGTTGAAAGAATTTGTGCTAATCTGAATTGATTTTATAGAAAGATTGCAATATATGAGTAAAATATTCGCTACTTTTTTGATGTTGCTTTTTTCTTTAATACCTTTTGCATTGTCGCAAGAAGAATCTAGCCAACCTCTTTGGTCAATGTCTAATTGGGCAACCGCAAAGTATTCAGATAAAGTGCTAACTCGTATTAACAAAGAGGGCATTCAGGTTTTTGACCTTAGCAATGGTGATTTACTCAATACCATTAATGTTGATGATATCGGTCAATTTGATATTGTTAATGATGTTTTATTGATAAGGGCTAACACAACGGAAAGTAAGACCTTAACAGGAATTGACTTTTTGACATCAGAAGTGAAATGGCAGAAAAGTTTTGATGGCTATACTGGGAGCGAGTATCCTAAATTTTTCTTAGCAAAAGATTTAATTATTGTAGACACAATAATAGATGATTCCTTACAGCACGAACTAAGAGCATTTGATGTTGCCACTGGTAATTTGGTCTGGACACAATTTGAAAAGAACCTCTACTATTTGAATGATGTAACTGTTGAAAATGATGTGATTTTGGGCACTGGTGGTAGACATACTTCAACGATGTCAATGTCTTATGAACGTGATTTGTATACGGGAGAGCTAATAGAGTTAGTTAGATGTGGATTAGCTTGTAGCTTTAATCCGTCTACAGTTGTTTTTGAAGATGATGAAACTCAACTGACTGTTCATTACTCAACATATGCTTTAGGCTCTTTTAGTCAATATAACTTCCGAACACAAGAGAGAATATCGTGTCCTTTTGGTGCGAATGGTTACATACATGAAAATGGAAATGCTTATACGGACGCTGATTTGGATACCCATACTATTCCATTTCAAGTAAAGATAAGGACTGCAAAGGTTGTCTCGAATGGAAAAAGTATAGTCCTAAACACAGGTGAGAAGCTTTACCAGTATCCGATGTGTGATGCTTGGCATCAAAATAATTTATTAGAATCGGGAGGCTTGGTTTTGACTATTGAAGATAGTCGAATAAACCTTTTGAGATTAAGTGAACGTGGTTTTATATTTTCACTGACTGATTCAAAATCTTTTGAAATTGCCGAGTTAATGTTTGAAACAGTGAAGATGGAATATGAGCATCCAGAGTATAAACTAACAGGACAGTATCCATTTTCAATAAAGGCTTTGATTAGATTTGATAGTAATACTTTCTATTATAAAGTCAAGGAAGATTACATTGTTAGTTTTAGAGATGGTGTTCTTGGATTTACAGATTTGATGTCTGGCAAGAGCCTTGCACGTTTTCAAATTGATGAAAAAGAAATATCTTCAGGTGTTGAACAAAAATTTCTCAAGTATGATGTTGTGGGTGACTACTTTATACTTAATACAACCGGTGAGATTTCAGTTTTTAGAAAACCTGCTGGTTTTAACTATTGATGAGCCAGTGTTGTTGGTAAGTGGTTTTGACCTCACCCCATATATGCAACATTAGCTGAGCGTCAGCGAAGATGATGTGAAATCGTGGGAGCATCGTATGAGCTAAATCGAGGTCACTTGAATAATTGCGCCTGCTACACAAATAGCCATAATCTAAGCTTAGCGAGTAGATGCGGAGCGTACCACCACAGTCTGAAAATAGTTTCAGAAATTTTTAAAATCACGACTTAACAAC
>CALHRJ010000444.1 GCA_938038395.1 uncultured Deinococcales bacterium
TTCATCTATCAATTCTGTGGGCATTATTAATGCAAATGCTAATAATTTTGTCTTGGTACATATGAACAAAAAACTGCATCCTGAATTCAGGATGCAGTTACACATTTACTATGTTGTGGTGGGCGATGGCAGATTCGAACTGCCGACCTCTACGATGTCAACGCAGCGCTCTAACCAACTGAGCTAATCACCCATATTATAGAAATAAATTGGAGGCGCTGGACGGATTCGAACCGACGCATAAAGGTTTTGCAAACCTCTGCCTTACCACTTGGCTACAGCGCCCCAAAAAACTTACCCAAAAATGGGCGAAGGAAAGAATATCATCTGAACTCAAAGGTGTCAACGCAAATTTGACTTTTCAGAAAGATATGATTAAAAACAAGGCTGTGATGTACCCCAACTCAAATAGAATCTCCATAGTTTGAACCCTATCAATTTGGACTCTAACAACATCACAGCTAATATCATACGCTAGCTCTCAAACAAAATTCTTATAAATCCAGTCTCAAAAAGTTAATAGTTACTGTAGTTATTTGCAACTGGTGCCTGATTCTCCATTAACCTGAGAATATCACTTGCCAACTTCACTTCTCGATCAAATTCGTCATATTTTGTGGCAGCTTTTGTGATACTAGCAACAACATCACCCATTTCCTCAATAGCTTTGCTTGGGTTATAGGGTGGTCTAGGCAATGTCGATGGTGAATGCTGGAGCTCAAGAGCGTGACGATCATAGTAACCACTATAGCCAACATAGGACTCAATGGCATGTCTAATACCTTCAACATAGGTTGCAAGAATGACGGTTTTTTCTACGCTATCTTGTTCAAAATAGCTGGCTTGACCATCAAAATCAGCTCGAGCCATACTTAGATTTATCGTCTCACTTTCTAGCTTTCTATCTCCAGCTGTTTCATAGGTCAAAACCGCAGATATATCAAACTTTTCAAAGTTTTCATTCTGTGGCACCAAGCGAATCAGAGTTGCTCCACGATTTTGGCTCAAAAATACAGTCGAGACTTCTTGTGTATAGTTTCCTGAACCATCTGCAGCAGGGAAACCATACGCTTCGACAAAATTAAAGCCCTTACTTGGCAAAATTCTCAATTTTAAATCGTATGCCAGAGGATAGGCTAAATAGGGCCAATTTTCTTCCATAACTTTGGCAACATCAGCCTTATCGTAAAGCGTAAATGCATTGCCACCTCTAGCAGTGCTCAACAATGTATAGGTATCTGTTCTAAGATTGTTACCAATGCCAAACAGCGTTAAGCCAATATCATTTGGATTAGAGTCAACAATATTTTTAAATGCACTGTAGCCAGTACTGCCTACATTTGCATCCTCATCACTAAAAAGCATTACTCGTTTTGAAGCGAAACTTGCGTCTTGAATCAAGCTGTAACCCTTTTTCAAACCAGCTTCCATTGCAGTTGAACCTCTAGCTGACAATTTGTTCGTTGCCTCAAGAATTTCAGCATGCTGGTCTCCAGCAGTAAAGCCCATAATAGTTCTTGCTTGGGATCCAAACGTTACGATTGCAACTTCATCACTTTCGCCAAGTTGCGGCACAATTTTTCTAATCATTTCTTTGGCCACATCTAAAGCAGTTATAGCACTCGTATTGTTACTCGGCGCATTCATTGAACCCGAAACATCAACTACAAAAACTAAACTAAGATTTGGTCGAACCAATGTAGCAGGCGTCAGATTTGATGACATGGCAATTTGCATCCAAGTTGAATTTGTATTGTGTTCATCTGGCGCAAAACCTAAGCCACCACGCAAACAAAGTAACTTTTCACAAGTCGCACCAGTTAATGGTAAGTCATATTCTGAAAAAATGCCTTCTGTTACCAAAACATCCAAGGGTGGAAGCTTACCATCGGCAACAATATTACGAGCAATTTTAAAATCTTGAACACCACCTGCAGTTGCACCCAAGTTATCGCCACCTACAGAAGGCGTTGAACCTATTGGCGTAACACCACCAGAAACATCTGTACAAGCAACCAATAGGCTAGAAGCAAGCAGAAGTAGCACAATACCAAACGATCGACAGAATTTACGCAAAATTCCAAATTCTTTTCCCATCTCTAAATTCCTCATTTCTATTCAATTGTTTATTTCCCCAAAGTAGCTTAGTCTTCCAAACTAATTTCAACCTGAGCAAAGCTGAATATACTTTCAGGTTTGGGACTTCCACCTTAAAACGCTCTCCTTAGTTAGGGAAGATAATAAATCAAAGCCTAATATTGTATTATTCATACTAAAAATAATAATTTTATGTAATTCACCTAAATATCAAACCTAAAGTAAACGATATTCAATTCTTTTATATCTGTAAGCCTATATTTGTAGGTCCTTACTTACATTTCAAAACAA
This sequence comes from uncultured Deinococcales bacterium, assembly GCA_938038395.1. Taxonomy (GTDB): domain Bacteria; phylum Deinococcota; class Deinococci; order Deinococcales; family Trueperaceae; genus CALGZD01. Next base: position 2,389 of record CALHRJ010000444.1, read on the forward strand.
CTATCATAATAAGTATAAAACCCTAAATACTACAGTAGTTGAATCATTATTACTCTTTTAGGGGTCGTAACCCTTGCTTCACACTACATCGGGTGCGTCCCATTCAAGGTTGAAATAGTTTTAGCACCAAGAAAAGTTTTTTGCTTTTCAAAAACTTTCAAGGTGCGTCCCTATTAAAAACAAGCTAATATTTGGCTTAGAAATTCCTTCAACCTATAGCAGGACACACCCCACTACATCTAATCTGATGCACTAATGTTATTGCCCTTTAAGTCTTTTCTCTAAAAAACCCCAAAGTTCCAAAATCGACATTTTACGATCATTTAAAGCAAGTTTGCGTTTTTTGACAATTTCTGGCAGACCCAATAGTGCATCTATTTTCGACTTAAAAATAACACTTGTACGTCCTTTTAATGAAAAATACAAAAGAGATACAAGATTCAGGGCAATATGCAAAGGTAAGCAAATCAACAATAGAAACAATGGCATATTCTTAAAGAAAGTCCAGACTAGATTTCTATGTCCGTGATAGATTGCAAAATCGCTATGCTGCCCTCCTGTCGAAGCTGAACCGACATGCTCAACGACTGCGGTTGGTAGATACAAACATTTGTGGCCTTGTAAACGTAGCCTAAACCCTAAGTCGATGTCTTCGCTATAACTAAAATAGTCTTCGTCAAAACCACCAACAGCTTCGAAGGCTTCTTTTTTATAAAGTACTGCTGCTGCACAGGCTGAGAAAATTTCTTTTGATTCAATATCACTATCTTCAACCCTTTGACCATAGGCTTCACGCCAAATTAGACCTGAAATATGATAGGTATCGCCTATGCCATCTAATAGTTCTGGATTGTTGTATTGAATTTGTTTGCTTGCGAATGTTGAGAAATCAGGACGGTTTTTTGTGGCTTGTTTAAGGTGCTCGAGCCACTGTTCATGCGGAAACGCATCCACATTTAGCAACGCCACCCACTCGCTAGAACAAAGCTCAACCCCAACATTATTCGCTTTTGCAAAACCTAAATTCTCAGCAAAACTATGGAACTTAAAATTAAGGTCATAGTCTTCAAAGTAGCTTGCATCTGTCTCGTCACCATTAAAAATTACAATTACTTCCTTAGCTTTTACAGTTTGTTGCTGTAAAGCGTCCAGGCAACGTTTTAGATACTGCTGATTTTGCCAAACTACTAGAACTACGGAAATATCTACATTATCTGGACTTTTTGTATTTGCTGCCGTCATAGGTGAGACTATCCTACTATGATTGTGATTAGTTCTGCTAATCTAGGTCTAAGGAATTACAATCAATTTGCATTTCAAGTGAACCCAAGATTCAACTCTGGCCGCAAAATTTCAAAAGTAGGAATAAAAACCTTTCCAGCCTATGCTAGAGGTATTTTTCAGCGCTTTTATTATTGGAATAACATACATAATAAACATTTAGAATGATAGATACTTCAAATAGTCGCCTAGCTACTGAAAACGATTTCAGTAGTTTCGGCATTTAGATA
>CALHRJ010000445.1 GCA_938038395.1 uncultured Deinococcales bacterium
CGTTCGATTTGGAGTTCGTAGAGCTCGAGCCACACTGTTACATAAACTGGTTCTGTTTCTGCCAACGCTGCAATCTGAGCAATAAAAGGCTTCGCACTATAGACGTCATTTCTTGACCACACACGAGTAACTTCATCACTTATATGCCGATGATGTAGAAGATTTTCAATACCTTCTGTTTCTTCAGCAACTTTTTTCATTTCTGCAATCAATTCCTCATCTTCAATAATACAGAAGCCTTCTACATATAAGTTTAATTGCTTCTTTATAGCTTTAGTAAAGTCGTATGCATTCGCATCTCCCGAAAGTTCAACTTGTACTTTTTTACCTTTAGCAAGCTGAGAGATACTGCCAGTATCTGAGTTTTTACCAATGATTGTAAATCGGTAAGTACCAACACTCTGAGCTTCAGGTGAATCGATAAAAGCCTCATTACCCTTGGCAGGCAAACGCAAATTAACCGTACAATCCTCTAACTCTACAGTCTTCTTAATAGACTTGATAACATCTGCCTTGCGCTTACTAAACACTTCATGAATAGCTTTTAACAGATAAGTATAGTTTTCTAAACTAAATTCAGGTGCTTCAACACCGCCCATACCTAAACTCATAGGTAGAGGATAATCCTCATTAAAGCTATATTTTGTGTGATTATTTAGGTTCAAAACGGCATCTTCATCATCAGGATGTAAGAATTCTAGTTCAGTCAGAGATATAGCTTCTCGTTTAGTTTTTGGTATGTAATCTTCACCATCCATCATCATAGACATCATGGCAAAGGGTGAAGGTATATTACTTTCAAGCTTGCAAATCTCTAACCAGTTTTCAAAAATAGCAAGACCAAACTCCTCACCCATTTGACCCATCAAATTAGCATAGTGCCATTCGCCTATTTTGCCATCTTTTATAATTTGAAAAGCTAGATATCGTTTTCCCTCAACTCGGTCCCAGTATTCATTATCATAGAATACAGTAGTTACTTCAAAATAGTTTTGAAGTGTTTCTTTATCGACACCATCAAGAATACGAGCAGGAACTTGCATAGCTTTTTGTAAGTCTTGCATAATTTCATCTACTATAGCAGTTGCTGATTGCTCAATCTGAATGTCTATATCAAATTGTTTGAGGTTGAGATTGTCTAAGCTACTAGTTAGCAATACCAAATCTGTTGAGCTTGAAGTCATTATTTTCTTTGGGAATCGTAGACTAGGGTTGTCAATATCAGTTAAAACTTGTGGGTAGGCAATCGCCTGTAATAACAGTTGAGCAATACTCTCTATTTTGATTTGGCCCATTGATATTGTCTGTCTAACAATGCCTTCATCAGCATTGCTTAGTAAGGCGACAGTTGCTACTTCAGCATCTTCACCGACACGTCCTGCAAAAGCAGTTGCAAACTGCCAAACATCGCCACTTTGTTGATAGTGAGAGACATCTTTTGGTGCAAGGGTTGGAGGATTGGTTTGCATCTCTAAGGCTTTTATAGCTTCTTGCCATGGTCGAGTTTCTCCATTAGAAGCACAAAGTTCGGTAGATACCTTTTGGTTATCAATTTCAAAACCCTGAATATCAAAAACATCCTCGTCGATTTGTGAACTAAGCTGTTGTAGTATCCCTAGTGGGATAAGATATGTATCGCTGTTTTTAGAATATAAGAGCTTGATACGGGCATGTGCTGTTCTATCAGAAAAAATAACGTCTACTTCAACTGTTGTTGGTTCAAGGTCGTCTGGGCAGCAGGGATTATCGAAATCATCGACTATTAAAAGTTTAGTTGGCAAAGGCATAGTATCTATAAGTTTACTTTATATGAGTAGAAAATGCTAAATATGAGTAGAAAATGCTAAGCGTTTTGAAGATAATGCTTTTTCCAATGCTCTCTCAAACCCTCTTCAGTCAAACCAATATCATACGAAGGCGAAAGTATCAGCTTCGCTGACCCAATCTTAAGCTTCACTATCCCATCCATCATAGGAATCAAATCTTCCCAAACTTGAAAGTGTGGTAGTAAATCTTTAAAGCCTGAGGTGCCTTTTTCAAAATACTCAGCTGTTCCTTTTGCTCTAAATGCTTTCCTAGCAAAGAGGTCAGAAAAGTTTACTTCCATTGCAGGATTGCTAGTAATATTGCTAACTGTTGTTGGTGAGCGCAAGTTTGAAAAGGCAATATGATTGTCATCCAAAACTAAACATGTACCTTTAGGGGAGAGGTTTGGGGTTCCGTCTGGACAGACGGTTGCGACAAAGCCAAAGGTGTTTGCTTTGAGCATGTTTTTCATTTCATCGGTTAAGTGCGACATGATTACTCCTTAAAGATCATTCTTGGTTTATACTGATGCTATGTCAACTGTTCATAGCCATATTGATGAAGGAATTCGTGAATTTATTTTACAACAAAAAATGTTTTTTGTTGGCTCAGCGCCTTTAGATGGTGAAGGTCATGTCAACATTTCCCCTAAAGGTTTAGATAGCTTTCGAATCTTGGGAGATCATAAAGTAGCCTATTTAGATTTGACAGGTAGTGGCGCAGAAACCGCAGCACACATTGCTGAAAATGGACGCATAGTTATTATGTTTTGTGCTTTTGATGGCAAGCCAGATATTGTCCGTTTGCATGGTAAGGCTACACATCACACATTAGGTACTCAAAGCTTTGATGCATTAAGACCTCATTTTGGTGAGTTGCATAGTGCAAGAAGTATCTTTGAAATTGATGTAACTAGAGTCGCAGATTCTTGTGGCTACGCTGTGCCGTTGTATGAGTATCAGGGTCAGCGAGATACTTTAATCCGTTATGCGGAAAATAAAGGTGTCGAGGGTATGCGTGATTATCGTAAACTGAAAAACACAACAAGTATTGATGGCTTGCCGAGTGTTGGGAAGTTTATAGACGAAGTGGGTTCTTAAATGACCATTCGATCTGAGCAAGATTTGCAGGGCATGAAACGTGCAGGTAGTGTGGTCAAAGAAGCCTTAGCCACAAT
>CALHRJ010000446.1 GCA_938038395.1 uncultured Deinococcales bacterium
AACCAATAGAAATCACAAAGAAACCACAAAGAAAAACTGGTAAATGGAATTCCATTTACCAGCAGCAAGTTACATTTTAGTTCAGAGTTTAAAGAATATAACGACTCAAATCTTCATCTTGCGTAATCGCTTCAAGCTTGCTAGATACATATTCACCGTTGATTTCAATGTCACCAAGGTCAGTTCCGAATGATGCATCTTCAAGCACCGTTTCAAGAACGGTGTGCAAACGTCTTGCACCAATATCTTCAATCTCTTTATTGACCTGAGCACTGTATTCAGCAATTGACTTTATGCCTGAATCTGTAAAGTTGATGTTGGTACCATCCACTTTTAACAACTCTACATACTGCATGGTTAAAGAATGTTCTGGCTCTTTAAGAATACGTTCAAGGTCTGCTTCTGTAAGTTCTTCAAGCTCTACCCGCACAGGAAAGCGACCTTGCATTTCTGGAATCAAATCACTAGGCTTAGCAACGCTGAAAGCACCAGCACCTATAAATAGTACATGGTCAGTTTTTACAGCACCATAGCGAGTTGTAACCTGCGTACCCTCAACAACAGGCAACAAGTCACGCTGCACACCTTCACCAGACACATCGCCACCACTTCGGCTATCGTCTGAGGCAATTTTGTCAATCTCATCTATAAATATTATGCCAGAATTCTCAGCACGATCAACTGCTACACGAGATACCTCATCGTAATCAATAAGCTTTTCAGCCTCTTCATCCAGCAATACTTTGCGAGCTTCTTTAACTGTTAATTTGCGCTTTACTTTTTTCTTTGGCATGGCATTTGAAAGCATGTCTTGCAAATTCATACCCATTTCTTCCATACCTGGCATCATGACTTGGGCTCTTGGCTTATCGTCACTCACTTCGATTTCAATCACACGTTCTTCTAGGTCACCTTTTTCAAGCAACTCACGCATCTTGTCGCGACCTTCAGCAGAACCAGATGGCAATAGATAATCCAGCAAAGTTTCTTCTGCTTCTTTAGCAGCATTTTCTTTAACCGTTTCAAGCATCTCTGCTTCAACCATCACATACGATGCTTGCGCTAAATCACGCACCATTGATTCAACATCCCGACCTACATAGCCAACTTCTGTAAATTTTGTAGCTTCTACTTTTATAAAAGGCGCATTTGCTAAACGGGCTAATCTACGTGCAATTTCTGTTTTGCCAACCCCTGTTGGTCCAATCATCAAAATGTTTTTAGGCGTAACATCTTTTTGCAATTCTTCAGTTAATTGACGACGACGATAGTGATTACGCAGTGCAACCGCTACCAAACGCTTTGCTTTAGTTTGACCAATAATATGTTGGTCTAGTTGGTTAACAATTTCATTAGGTGTAAGACTAATCATACTAATTGCTTTCCTTTTTTGCTTTATTAGAGTCTTCTAGTTCTTTAGTTTCTACTACTTCTGATTCACCAGATTCTATGGCGGTAACAGTTTGATCGGGAACAGTGAGAACAGTTATGTGACCACTTGAGTAAATATCAATATCAGAAGAGATTTCCAAGGCTTTACGAACAATCTCCGCTGCGCTCAAGTCTGTATTTTGCAACAAAGCTCTTGCTGCTGCTTCAGCGTACGCACCGCCAGAACCAACCGATGCTACTTGTATATCAGGTGCTACAACATCACCAAAACCAGATAAGGTAAGTACCTGTTCATGATCTGCAACCACTAGCATGGCTTCAAGATTACGCAATGCTCTGTCTGTGCGCCATTCTTTAACTGTTTCTACCGCAGCCTTAACAAGTTGCCCTTTGGCATTTGCAAGATAACCATCGAACTTTTCCATCAAGGTAAAAGCGTCGCTTACTGAACCAGAATAGCCAGCTATAACTTTGCCATCCTGCAAACTGCGAACCTTTACCGCACCTTTTTTAACTATCATGTCACCTAGCGTGACTTGTCCATCGCCAGCAATTGCTGAAACGCCATCCTTGTGGACAGCTACAATGGTTGTTCCATGCATCTTCATCATAATGTTGTAAATCGTAGCATAGATTTCTGAGGCAGTGTGAGAGTATATTTGCTTATTGTGGATGACTAAGGTTTTGTGAGAAAGATATGAAACAACTCAACATCAAGAATGAGTTATAGGCAGCTTAAATCAATAAAAATTTGGTGTTTAAATTAAGCATCTTCAGCGTAAGTGGTTTTTGCCCAACGCTCTATTCGGTTTAATTCGCTGGTTGCTTTTTCCTGCTTCATCATATTGAGCATGGTGGGGCTTGCTGAAAAGCTGCCTGTACCAACCATATCGATGATTTCAACCATTTTTGCACCAAAGGCACGAAGTGGTACTTCAAGATTTAATTCTGCCAATATTTCAGCTGACGGTTTTTGAAAACTGAGTAAGTCAGTTTCTAAGGCATTCGTACATTCTGGGTTGATGTCAACGATTACATCACCGTGGTCTGTTGAAACGAGGTAGCGCATTATCATGACTTGAGATTATCACACTATGGCTCGAGCCTTTAGGTCTTAGGTCATAAAGAGATAGGTGTAATCCTAAGCTGCATACTGTCAAAGTACTGCATTTTTCAGCCACTTGCCTACGTAGCACTTAAATATTTCTAGTCACCACACTACAAATGCACTCAGTCATAGACTTGTACTACATCAAAAGTATGACGTATCGAACTTATTGAAAATGTTAAACTAAATTGTTGGGTTAAGGAGAATTCTTTAAAGCTCATTTAATCCACTAGAAAGGTATGGCACTTCCTGCTATACTATTTCTTCCTTGGGGGCGACCAGGTCTCGACAGAGCATTGCCAAGGATATGGTTGCACGTAGAGGATGTCGTTGGCCTCTTTAAAAAACGACAAACCTTTTAATTGGCAAACAGCCTGTTAATAACTTTGGTGGCGTAAGCTACTCAATGGCTGCTTAATCCCAGTCGGCTCGCTAAGAAGCCCCGCTTGCGGCTCGTTTAGTTGAGTTCAACCCAATACAAGCTAGTGCATAACTCGGATGTTGGTTGTGTTACGAAATTTAAGACATCTAGGGCATTGGTTTTAGCACGTTGCTAAGCTAACCTTTATCCGAAATCTGATTAGTGACTAAACGTGTAGACGCCTATTTAAGGGTGTTTTGGACGAGGGTTCGACTCCCTCCGCCTCCACCAAGTTACTGGATAAGGGTATATCCTTATCCAGTTTTTCTTTTATCACAAACAAGCTAAAGTTTTATTTGTTATTGTTCTAGTACATGGCAGACTCTGAGCAACACACTTTTCCACCTTCTTATCCAGAAAAAGATTTATCTGAAGTAGCTCCGTCAACTATTCCTATAGCTAGTGCAAACCATTATCTATTGCTCTTTGCATTAGTTTTACCTTTTGCCTTAACTAGTATTTTTGAGTTTTTAAATCAAGATATTAATCAGGTCATGGGCTTATTTCAGTTAAAAATGCTCTCTTTTGGCATTTTACTGATTTGCCTTAAACCCTATGCAAAAAGCTTATTTCAGACTGCGCGTTTTAAACAAACTCCTTCGCTAAAGACTATTTTATGGGCCTTGCTTTACAATATGTTTGCTGTCGCAGGTACAAATTTATTCGTGCGAGCCTTCTTTCCAGAGTGGCTCGAGCTAGCACCTAACTTCGGCCCATCCAGTTCTTTGGACTACCTTCTACTACCCATAGCCTTAGCCATCATTGTTCCCCTTGAAGAGGAACTTGTCTTTAGAGGTATTTTGCTCAGTAGCTATGAACGTTTATTTTCACCACGTAAAGCATTTTTTGTAGTTTCTGCATTATTTGCAATGGTGCATGTTATTCCTGCACAAGTGCTTATCATTTTGCCAACCTGTTTTATCATCACTAGAGCTGTACAAGTCAGCAATAGCATATGGACTGGTGTTCTTATTCATATGATTATCAATGGTCTAGCCAGTGTCGCTATGCTTATACCCGCACCAGAAGAAGTACCTCTTTCAGAAGGTACGCTAACACCAGACTTTTCTGTTTCGCCTATGGTTGGCATTCTAGGCTTACTCCTGAGTATTAACATTATATGGATAGCCTATAGAAAATGGGGTTTAGCTTCTACCGAAAAACCTAACAATCCTAAAGAACTATTTTGGACGATGAGTTCTATTACAGTGGTTGGCTTTTGTACTGTTGGCATTATTGGCTTAATGCTAAACCCTACACCTTAAAACACACTTCAACGTCTTTCGTCAATCTACTTAGAACGTTTTTTTAACATCACCTTGAGCGATGAGGAAATCTCCTCTACCGAAGATGATGTTGTATTGATAATTGGAATACCAATCTGTCTATACAAGTTCTCTGCCCAACGCACCTCGTAATTACATTGTTTTTGAGAAGCGTACTCACTGTCAGGTCGTCTTACTTTCCTGATTTCATGCAAGCGTTGAGGGTCTATGGTCAAGCCAAATAAGAGTTGTTTATGCGCCTCTAACTGCTTAGGTAAACCTGGTTTTGAAAAATCTTCATCTGTCAATGGGTAGTTCGCTGCACGTATACCATTTTGTAAAGCTAGATAAAGACAGGTTGGCGTCTTCCCTGTTCGAGAAACCCCCATTAGTATAACGCTAGCTTCAGTGTAACGCCGTTCACCCAAGCCATCATCAGTAGCTAGTGCAAATTCTAGGGCGTCCATACGCGTTTGATACCGTTGAATATCTTCAACTCTACTTAAACCGTGGTATTGACCAATGCTGCGTTGTGGCTCTTGCTTAAGTTCATTCGATAAATCTTGCAAAAAGCCTCTGAAAATATCGATTTCTAAAGCATCTGCCTGTTGAATAATCGCACAGATATCTGGGTCAGCAATCGTACTAAAAATCAAAGGACGTTCCTCTGACATTACAGCTACAGCCTTAATTTCAAGCAGCAGTGCTTCAGCATCTTCTCTAGTAGT
>CALHRJ010000447.1 GCA_938038395.1 uncultured Deinococcales bacterium
GAAGCAACAGGTGCAGTACCAAATAAAAAGAGAATGATAACTATAGATTCAATGGTTACGCTGAGTTTTGAAAAGTGATTAGCAACAGCAAGCATTACAAAACCAGCACCTAGTGTGCCAGCTTTGGTAGCAGCGTGCATACGAATCATCAGGTCAGGCATGCGGATGATGCCGATACTGGCAACTAAAATGAAGAACATACCAATCAATAGGAGTATTGCGTCAATAATTTCATTCATGCGTGATCTCCTTCTCTGCTTCCTTCTTTTAGATCTTTATCCTCTTCAGCAGTGCCTCTATCGGAGCCACTATTTTGTAAACCTTTAGCACTAGCTTCAATATAACGTGCAAAGGCAACTGTACCTAAAAAGGCAACGAGCGCTAGACCAATTGCAGCGTCTAGGTAAACAGCTTCATCTGAAGCTATGCTATAGAGTGCTATAAACGCAATAGACAAGACACTGAGCATATCCAGTGCAATTACTCGGTCTGGCAAACTAGGTCCACGTGTTAGACGGATGAGCACAAGTAGAAATGAAATACCCAATACAATAAAGCTGATGAAGATTACATTCTCAAGAAATTGTTCAAGCATCTGCTAATACCTCTTTGGCTCTAGTTTCAAACTCTTCTTTGATTTCACGTCTTAAATCTTCAGGATCATCTATGTACATGGCGTGAATATATAGCGTGCGTTTTTTTGTCACTTCGTTTTCAATAATATCTAGCGTGAGTGTGCCCGGTGTAAGTGTAATCATATTGGCAAGTAAGGTTGCTTGTGCGTCATTGGTATCGTCATCTAGCTCTATGCCAATTACACCTGGTCGAATGTTGTTGTTTGGCGTGATGACTTCCCAAGCTACTTTAAAACTTGATATGAAAAGCTCTTTTAAAAAGAAAACAATAAAGCCAAGAGAGCGCAGTACACGTTTTATGTAATCCTTCGTGCCAAGTGCTTCACCTGTGAGCCAAAGAATTAGTGTGCCAATAGCAAAACCGATTAAGAGGTTAATGCCTGAAAAGGTACCAGAGATAGCTGCCCAAACAATTGCTAGGACAAGGTTAAGTGAAAATGAGCGAATCAATGTCCTTCTCCTTTACTTTCTTTAACTTTAAAAGGGCTTGCTGTGTTTTGCTCACTAAACATGTGCTCAATATAGTTTTGTGGACTTAGAAGCTGGCTCGAAACCTGTTTTGAAAGTGTGTAAAAAGGCTGTGGCCAAAAGCTAATAAGCAGGGTTAAAGCAGTGAGAGCTACAACAGGAATATAAAAATTGCGTTTACTTTGAGTAAGGTTGCCTTCTTCTAGACTAAGTGTTTTGTTTTCAGAAGTCTTTAGGAATGCGTGTTGCCAAATCCTTGCCATAGAGTAGAGCGTAATGAATGCACCAAATAGAAGCACTAGTGTGAAAAGTATATTTCCTCCAGCAAAGCTAGCTTGAATAATCATGAACTTTGCCCAGAAGCCTGAAAGTGGCGGTATGCCACCAAGTGAGAAAGCAGAGATTGCAAAGAAAATGGCTAGGTAAGGTTTATCTCTATATAGGTTACCTAATTTACTGAGTTTAAAGCTGCCACCGTAACGTGCGATTAAGCCTGTTATTAAGAAGAGGTTCGTCATGATAACGATATCTTCAATAAAATAAAAGATGGTTGCACGTAAACCAAGATCAGTATAAAAGGCTAGTCCAGCAACCATATAGCCAACCTGGGCAATCAGGTGGAAAGAAACAATTTTACGAATGTCGTCTTGTACAATCGCTGAAAGCACACCCACAATAATTGTAAAGCCAGATAGCCATAACAAAATTGTGTGTGTAAAACTTACGTCGTAGACAAAAAATAAAGTGAAGACACGAATGAGTGCATACACACCAACTTTAGTGAGTAAGCCAGCAAAGATTGCACTGATGGCAATTGGTGGTGCTGGGTAAGCTGGCGGAAGCCAGAAAAAGAGCGGGAAGAGTGCTGCTTTCATACCAAAAGCAACTAAGAAAAGAACTGCTATTACCGTGACAATGCCTTGTGGTAGCGTGCTAAGTTGCACCGCAATATCAGCCATATTCAGTGCGCCTGTATAGCCGTAAATTAAGCCTGTGGCTGCTAAAAATAGGGAAGATGCAATTAGATTAATCAGTACGTAGTTGACTGCACCACGAAGTTGCGCTCTGGTATTGCCTAAAGAGAGTAAAACAAAAGAACTAATCAGTAGGATTTCAAACCATACATAAAGGTTGAACAAATCACCTGTTAAAAAAGCGCCACTCAGCGCAGCAATTAATAGAAGGTAAACAGGTTGAAAGGCAAAGTGTTGACGCAGTTTATCAATATCGCTCAAGCTATAGATGTTTACGGCTAAAGCCATGACAGAAACAATAACAACCATGAGGCTGCTGAGACCATCGGCTACAAAGCTAATGCCAAAGGGGACAGGCCAGTTGCTGGATTGAACATTTAGCATGTCGTGTGCAATGACCTGTTGTAATAATAAAAGTGAAACAACTAGGTGAGCGCCTGAAGCAAAGACACCAATTTGTTGCTGGAGTTGTAAACCTTTACCCGATAATTGTTTTCTGAATAAAAAGATAAAACCGCTAGTTGCAAAAGGAATAAGAATGGGTAGCAAGACTAGCCAGCCTGAAAGTAAATGATTGGTAGCGTCATTCATGGTGTAACCTCAGGCAAGACAGATTCTTGAAGCATATCGGTATCTAAACTCTTTTCTACCGTGTAGGTTCTGTAAAGGAGTACAAGTGAGAATGCTACAAAGCCAAAGCCAATGACAATTGCTGTAAGGATAAGTGCTTGTGGGAGTGGGTTGGCAAAGTCTTGTATAACTGAACCATCTAGGTATTCTAATTCTTCTGGAACGATTGGGGCTGTGCCACGGGTGAGTCTGCCCACTGTAAAAATGAGTAGGTTAATGCCGTTACCCATGAGCATAAAGCCGAAGATAAATTTTATAAGGTTTCTTCTGAGCATCATATAGATGCCTGTAGCGAAGAGAATACCAACTGCGATAGATAGTAAGCTTTCCATTATTTATCTGCCTCGCTAGAAGGTTGATAGTCAAATTCAAGTTCTTCAAGTGCGAAAATCATAGCGAGGGTTACGCCTATGACGACAAAGTAAACGCCGATGTCGAAAAACATTGGGGAGCCTATTTTGACTAGGGTGCCAAAGATGTAGATTTTTATCCATTGACCTGTTAGGAAAGGGTCGCCAAGGAAGAGTGAGATTAAACCGCTGAGGAAGGCGAGTGTTAGACCTAGGCCGATCATGATTCGGGGCTCGAGCCTTAACGCTTCTCTCGCTTTTTTTACACCGTAAGAAATAGTGTACAAAGCGCAAGCACAAGCACCCACAAGCCCACCGATAAAGCCACCACCAGGTAAGTTATGTCCCCGAATCATAAGCCATATAGATAGTAGTAACAGTAAGGCTATAAGAATACGTGTTGCTGTTTGTAGAATAATTGAATTAAGAATCATTATTTTTCACCTAGTTTTTCACCTAGCTCATCACCTGATTTATCAGCTAAATCTAGTTCGTCCTCAGGTTCTTTACGACCAAACTTTAGAAGCGCATAAACACCCATAGCTGCTATTGCCAATACGCTGATTTCGCCCATGGTATCTACCCCTCTAAAATCGACCAAAATAACATTTACAATATTGTGTCCCTTGCCGTGCGGTACACTTTCCGCTGCAAAGTATTCACTTAAGTTTGTGTTTAGCGGTTGTTGCAGAACTACTAGCATGGTTAAGGTAATACAGAGTCCAGCGACACCTGCAATAATTGCATCTCTCCAACGACCACCAACATTTGCCCGCTCGTGTAAATGGAAAGAAGGTAAGCGCACAATCACTAAAGCAATAATGATCACTACAAGTGTTTCAATCATAAATTGGGTAATCGCCAAATCAGGTGCAGCGTAAACAATAAAGACAAGTGCCACACTAAAGCCAACTGCACCAAGCGCTGTAATTGCACTCAGGCGTGTGTTTGCTCTTACTGCTGCAAAAGCACCACCTAGCATCAAGAAAAACACGATGAAGTCGTAAATCATCAAACCACTAAAGTCAACTGTAAAGCTTAGCTTGCTACGGTAAAGTGCGTAAGCCACTAAAGCAAAAGTGAAGATGAAACTATAGCGAATGTCGTTACGCAAGTTACCTGTTTGAATACGACGAGTTTGCCATTTTGCAAAACGTTCTAAGTCTTCAAGTGCCCATAGATACCAACGTGCTGGACCGATATCTAAGCGTGGTGCAATAGCATTAAGCCCATTAAAAACAGGTCGCCATAATAAGAAGATAACTGCGCCTACAGCAAAGGTAATCATACTAAGGATGAATGCTGGGTCGCTAAAGGTTTCAGGAAATAAATGTAAATGCACATCCTTTCCTGCGTGCTGTACACCCAATAAACTTTTTTGTGCAGCCGTCATTAACTTATCCAAGAAACCTGGGAAAAAGCCAAAAACAATTGAACTGGTTGCGAGGACCACTGGCCCGAAAAAGAGGCTTAAAGGTGCTTCGTGGACTTTATCTTTAGCAGCTTTAAATTTCCCAAAAAATGGTTTAGCAATAACAACAATAGAAGCTGCAAATAAACCCATGTTGGTAAGCAGAGCTGCCAGAACAAAGATATTTTCACCGTAAAGTAGTGCTTTGTAACTAAGCTCTTTGCCGATGAATCCGAAGGCTGGTGGTAAACCTGCCATTGAAATTCCTGCTAGCAAAACTGCAAAGAAGGTTATGGGCATTTTGCCAATCAAACCACCAAGTTCACGAATATCTCGTGTGCCTGCTTCGTGATCAATTGCACCTGCTGCCATGAACAATGCACCTTTATAAAGTGAATGAGCAAGTAAGAAAACCATAGCTGCTTTGAAAGCTGCTTCTGTACCTGAACCAATTAGTAGTGTGAGTGTACCCAGTGCAATCAAAGTTGAGTAGGCAAGAATTTGTTTTAGGTCACTGGCTTTAAGTGCCAGAATGGCTGCCATTAGCGCAGTTATTGCGCCGATACTGGTGAGCGTGATTTGCCAAGCTGCAACGCCTTCCATAAGTGGAGAAAAACGAGCGAGTAGATAGATGCCAGCTTTAACCATCGTAGCTGAGTGTAAGTAGGCTGATACTGGTGTTGGCGCTTCCATTGCATTTGGTAGCCAGACATGAAACGGCCATTGAGCACTTTTTGTAAAGGCTCCTAAAATCAGGAAGATGAGTATGGCAGGGAAGGCAGGCAGTGTTTTTAGAGCTTCTGGATTTTGAAGGATTTCGGTAAGTTCAAATGTGCCTGTACCAAGTCCTATGAGTATGAAGCCAGCAAGAAGTGCTAAGCCACCTAGGCCTGTAATAAGTAAGGCTTGTTGTGCTGCTTTTCTGGCACTGAGGTATTTGTATTTATAGCCGATTAGGAAAAAGGAACTAATACTGGTGAGTTCCCAAAATATGAATAGACCAATTAGGTTAGAGGCTAAAACCACACCAAGCATGGAAGCCATGAACATGATGAGGTAAAGGTAGAAGCGTCCTAGGTGTGGGTCGCCTTTAAGGTAACCGCCAGCGTAGATGATGATGAAGAAGCCGAAGACACTAATCAGTAGTGCAAACATCAGGCTTAAACCATCAAGGTAAAAGGTGAGGTTTGCGCCTAAATCTGCAAACCAGGGGATGGTAGCAACAAAGGTTTCGCCAGAAGTGACTGGTGCAAAATAAGTTGTAAAAAGATAGAAGGCAATGCCTAAGGGTAATAAAGAGAGTAACCAGCCTGTGGCATTTTTCGTGAATTTATGTATAAAGGGTGCAATGGCAGCTAGTATAAAACCAGATAAAACGGTCCAGCCCAAGCTCATAGTGGCTCCAAGAAAAAATAATAAAAGTTTGTGATGATAGCAGTTTTAGTTTAGCATATCAGCTTATATTATCTTAACCCAGTAACCATCTTAATAAATATGGACAGTGTTGCATTTGAGTGCTTTACTTTTAGTCTGTCTCTAAAACCTTCATACGATAAAAAAGTATGAGTTCCTCGTCTGGTTCAAAGTCATTGAGTACTATCCAACGTAGTGCTTGATAATTTTCTGCAGGTAAAGGTAAACGTTTTTCAACTGAATCAACTGTGACTGTTTGAAATAGATTCTCTGCAAATAGGGTTTTGTCCTGAGAGAATTCAAGGATCACTAGATCTGAACTTGGTGTAGCAGAGTTTTCAACATACTGCATACCTTCTGGTATAGGCATTGTGATAAGTAGCGTAGCTGCGGGTATTGCTTCTTCAGCTTTACTTCTTACGTTTAGACGAATTTCAATTGTTTGGTTGGCTTTTGCTTCGTTAACTCTCTCAAACCATTCTTGCTTTTGGCCTGCGTCATTTTCACGTTCCTGCACTAAATAGCTTTCAAGACTAATCAGTATGGGTTGGTCATTGAGTTTGGGTACTTGTGCTGTTACAAGGTTAGATAGCAAAAGAAGTAAGATTAGGCATAAAGCTAATATGGTTTTTAAATAAGTAGTAGGGTGTTGTTTCTGGTCCATTAGGCTTTTATCATACTGCGCTCGAGCTGAGAATAACTTTCCGAAACTGCCGTTCTACACCTAAAATCTCATAAATGATATGAGTTCCCCTGATGATTACTCAGATAACTTAGCTTCATATCATGCAATACTCAAAAACCATTCATCTAGCTCAGCAGAGCATGATAGATATTTCACAGTGAAGTTATAAACTTAAGCTAGAAAAGGATATACCTCATACCTTTTCAACTTGAACCAAATTTTTTGGTTCAAACCTCATCTTCCTCAATTTTCTTCCCTTGAAGCCCACGCGATTTTTTCCTTATCGTGGGTTTCTACATGTGAACAGGAGTGAATGAGGTATAGCCTTAGATTGAATATTGGATTTAAGTTTCGATTTCGTCTACACTTACAGTCAGAAATGTCTACTACTGCGTTAAAAAACCTTAAAATTCGAAAAGCAATTTTGAATGATGCCGAAGCTATTGCCAAGGTACATGTTCAAAGCTGGCAAGAAACGTATCGTGGGCATATTGCCGATTCACTTTTAGATAACCTAAGTTTGGAATCACGAACACTGATGTGGACGGATGCCATTAATAATGTTGAGCAGGATAAACATTTGTTTGTAGCTGAACTACAGAATGAGATTATTGCTTTTATTTCTGGTGGACGTTTACGAAATGATGATAATAGTTTAGATACCTCAATAGAAACAGAACTTTATGCAATTTATTGTCTAAATGCTTATCAAGGATTAAATATAGGGAAGCTATTGGTGAAACAGTTAATTGATGCTTTTGTAGAGGTTGGTTATCAAAAGATGCTTGTTTGGGTTTTAACAAGTAATCCTAGTAAACACTTCTATATGCACCTTGGTGCTGGCTTCTATACTGAAAAAGAGCTAACTATTGGTGATGCGAGCTATCAAGAACAAGCCTATGTATGGAGTTCCTTGCAAGATTTGCAAATGCTTTTAAAGGCTTAGGCTATCGGAATTAAATGAACATCCAAAGGCATTGATTTGATTCAAACCACTTCAATAATCTGATAGCTTCAATACTTCTTTAGTTCAACCCATCTTGGATACTTCCAGCGTTGCTACCGAATGTTGACCCACAGTGAATGGGTTTGTTCTTACTCACCTCCGTTCCAGGATTTGTTGAGCCAGCAACAAATCCTGGAAGTGTTTTTCTTATTGCCGAAGCTAATCGTTTTAGACAATATCC
>CALHRJ010000448.1 GCA_938038395.1 uncultured Deinococcales bacterium
GCAAATTCGCCAATGCGAACCCAAGAAAGCCCAATGTCTTTCATGCGTTCCGCATCTGTTTTCCAAGTGTCTTCTGGCCAATGTTCAGGGTAGTAGCAAACGCCTAATTCCATCATAAATTTCCTTAAGTATATTAATCAGTTAGTAAATAAAAGGTATAGCAATTTTGTTGCTAAAGATGTAAGAAACAATATAAAAGCCAACCTTCTAAATACTTAGAAGGTTGGCTGGAAATTACCTGAAGTTCTGACTTTCGATTAGGTTCTTGAGTTTATGTAGGCTGTGCGCCTTAATAAATTCCTAAACGCTTATGCTTCCTATGAACCTAAGGTGTTCGGTTAAATGTAATTGTGCCGTAACCATTCCACGTAAATCTAACTTGATTATCGTTGATTATGGTTAGTGTTCCTGGTACAAATCTTGGATTACTAAAATTCCATCCTGCGATTTGTCCTTCGCCACTTTTATCACTAACATTAGCTTTCCAGGTTATTTGACCAGCAGGAATATAGTTATCACCAGTTACCTTGGTTGCAACAACATCACTACCTGTTTGGGTGATAGTAATTTTTTCTAGACCACAGCGATAACAGCTATAGTAACCACTCCAGTTACCTGCCAGATTTGGGATGGCTGGAACTGTTGGGTTGACAGAGCTACCTGTGGCAATAGAAGTCAGTTTTACATCATCAAAGGAGATTTTTGAGATTTCATTGTTATAGGTCTTTTTATTGTTAAAGCCACCTATTTGAATGGTGTGATTACCTGCCGCTAAAGTTCCAATATTTACTGAAACAGTTTTCCAATTTGTATCACCACCACCAGCAATTTGGTCAAGGCTATCTCTGCCACTGAGACCATACAACTGACCATCTATGCTTAAGAGAGCCTGAGCATATTCGTCATCTTCATATTCAAGACGTTGTTCAAGACGGTATTTAAGTTCGACTGTTACATTGCCAGTTTGATTTAAGCTAAAGCTTCTTTCAAAACCACCAGACATACCATTGATTGTATTGTTGTTGATACCACCTAGAACTACGACTAAGTAGTCACCTGCGATATCTCTACTACCTCTAGCATAGTTGGCTTGATTAGTATTTCTAAATAGGTCGTCTTTATAGCTGCTAAAGCCATCCATTGAAGCCTCAAAATCTGCTTCGAATACAGTTATTGGCGGTGGTGAGGTAATGTTCCAGCTAAAGGAACGTTGTACAGATTTTTGACCATCAGAAAGCTGTACAGTTACATTATAGTTACCTGATGTACCATAAGCAGGTGTGCCACTAATTTTACCTGTAGCTGGGTCGATTGCTAAACCAGGTGGAAGATTTGTCGCACTGAAACCTAGGAAGTCTTTATCTGCATCATTGAAAGATACTTCAACTGATGTTGCTGTGCCTTCAAGACCAGATTGGTTAGCAATACTTGAAAGTGTTGGCGCGCGGTTTGCAACGGGTTTGGCAACTACGCCTGAGATAGTCTGTCCAGAAGTTAGCCACTTTCTAGAAACTTTATCAGCACCGTAGGTCCATTTCCCGCCACTTGCTAAATCTGCACCTGTTACAAATACGGTGGCATTTTTGCTAGTAGAAATTGAAATTGTATTATCGACACGATTCCAAGTTCCTGAGATTGCGTTAGCTTGTAAAGCCTCAAAAAATGAGGTTCGCCTACTCATAGTTGTCGTCATACCTTCCCAATCTTGACTAATAATTGGAGTGTTAAAGTATTTGCTGTATTCGGTTAGAACAGCTTCTGACCAATCATAGATAAGGTTGCGACCAGGTGCGTACTCTTTGAGGTTGTTTTGGTGGAAGAAGTGTGGATATGGTGAAAAGCTCAATACATGACGCATTGCAATTTCTGATTCAAACGCCAAAACTTGCTGCCAGCTTTGGTTGCTACTAAAGAATGGATTGCCGTTTCCATCTTTGATTAGACCATTTGGACCATAAAGATAGTTAAATTCACTAGCATTTTCTGTAGGTGTTGTTGTGTTGTAAAAAATGTTCGTGGGCCAACGTGGTATAAGTTTGATGCTTGAATTTAATGGGTGAGGAATTAAACACGTATCACAACCATCAGTTCTAGTGTGAGTGTTCCAACCACGGTTTGCTGCCAGATATTTGATACCTAAATCAGCAGCAGCGCGTAGCATCTCAGGATTTGATGCACTTAGTCCGAATTGACAATACTCATCGCTAGTGACTTGATCAACTTCACAACTTTTACCATCACCTTGTGTGATAAGTTTCCAGCCTAAGCCAGAATGTCTGCCCGTAACCAAGAATTGTTTGTCAAAATCTATAGGCTGAGATTCAGCAAAGGTTATATTTTGCTCGAACTCGAGCCTTGCTTCATCATAGTTCAGCGTTGTCATATCTGCATGACTGAAGGTGTGACTAACCCAATCAAAAAATGTACCAAGGCATAAACTCGCATCAGATAGACTTGCGTTTTCGCTACAATTCACTTGTGCGTTTGGATTGCCTTTGAGTGCATTAAATACTTGAATGTAATTAAAGGTTGGTGCATTGAATCTTTCTCGAATGTCCAAAACACCATCACGAGCTGCATATGCGTCTTTGGCAGCAATTCTGAATGTTTTTTCTTCATAAGGGAAGTTACTTAGTGTTGCAGGATTCCAGACGTCACTTTCTAAGTACCAATCATCGATATCAATACTTAAATACATGCGTCTTTCACCAATGAACACACCCTGTGTTAGCCAACGTAGCATGTCGTAACCAAGTAATTGTGTATGAAGAAGAAATGGGTTATGACCCATAGTCAAAACCATACGTTCGCGACCATCCGCTGAAGTGCTTAACGCGCCTAAGATACTGCCATTTTTGTCTTGCAAGATTGGCATGACTTGTGCAGGACTAGAGGTATCTATAACTGAAGGATACATAAAAGCATTCTTAACAGGAATGACTGCATCACCTTTTAGAGATGGAAAAACAGCTTGACCTTCAGGTGTCATGGTCATAGTTGTAGCAGTACCACTGCCAATTGCAAAACCGCCTGTATCTGTAGTTTGACCTGCTAGACCATAGTCCTCAGGAAATTTAGAAGGGAATGCGTAGAGCGTTAGTTGCCTAACATTCAAATCACTTTGGTAAGCCCAAAGTGTTTTCCATTCTTCAAAATCAAGAGCACTCTGTGTGCCATCTGATAAGCCTGAAGTTGTCAAAATAATACCTTGATATCGCCCACTGGTACCATTCATAAGAGTTTCAAGTGTTAGTGTTTGCTTTGTTGCAATAAATACATCGTAGGGAACACCTACTTGTTTCATTAGTGCTTCAGCAGCTTGTAGACCATTTTCATCTTCAGTTGCAGCAATAATCAAAAGCTTCATTGCAAGTGGGGCAGTTGGATTAGCGAGTTGACCTAAACCTGCACCTACTCGAATACTTATATCTCCAAGAGATTCTAAAGTGGTAGAAGCACTTGGCACAATGCCTAAACCAGTACCATTGCCTGCTTCGTGGACGTGATTATCTTCAAATTGACTAGTTTCTTCAATATTCGGAATAGTCGGGCTTGTAGGGTTGCTGCCAGGATCAGTGACTTCTAAACCGCAACTGACAAGCAAGAGTAGAACCACTAAACTAATAAATAGCTTAGCGTTTAGAGAAAAACGTTGCATAAATTTGGAGTCCTTTCTTACTTAGAGACTGTCTTTGTACTAAGTAGTCACGCCCCCCAAAAGACGCCAGCAACTTAGCTTGCCCTAGTCTTGACCAAAACCAATGCAGCTAGAAGTGAAAAGAGATAAAGAACCTTTTTAATTTTCTCAGATTAAGCGTTATCTAAAGAAACTATGAGCTAATTGCTAAATAATGAGTAATTTCAGAGCATTTCTGCAAATGCATTATCTTATGTCCGATATTTAGGATCAATTGCAGATGGGCAAAAAAAAGTCGGGAAACTATTTCCCGACTTTTTGAAAATGTTTTTTATAGCGAGCTATTAGCCTTTAGTCGCACCCATTGTTAAGCCACCAATAAAGTAACGTTGCAGCGCAAAAAAGACGACCAAGGTTGGAATCGTAGCTAGAAGGCTACCAGCCACAATCAACGGCCAGTTGTTAATGTATTGACCAAGTAAGGTCGATAAACCAGTCGTTACAGGTTTTAACTCATCTCGATTAACTAAAACAAGTGCCCAAAGATAATCGTTAAATACCCAAGTGAATTCTAACGTTGCCAGCGCTGCTAATGCAGGTACCACGAGTGGCAAGCCTATGCGCCTATAAATGGTCCACTCATTTGCACCATCTATAACTGCTGATTCAAAAAGTGATGTGGGAATCGTTCGCATGAAGTTGCGAAGCACAAAGGTACAGAAGCCAAGCTGGAAAGCTGTGTGAAAGAGAATCAGTGCCCAATATGTATCGTAGATATTTAAGTCATTGGACAATCTGAATACTGGAATCATGAGTATTTGAAAGGGGAGAAGCATACCGCCAATAAAAAGAAAGTATAAGAACTTGCTCAATCTAAAACGGAATCTGACTAGTGCATAGGCGCACATAGACGAAAAGAAAAGCATAAATGCAAGTGCAGGCAAGGTAATAATGAAACTATTTAATAGGTATCTTGAAATGCCTGCACGTGTCCATGCTTCAGTATAATTGCCTAAGGTAAATTCACGTGGAATAGCCCAAAAGCCATTTGTGTTTAGATCGTCCATCGTACGTAAGCTAGTTACAAAAGCACCAACGATAGGAATGAGCCAAATAATAGCGCCAATCCAAACAATAGCAACAATCCAGCGACTTATTGGTCTTTTGGCTTCACTAATCATTGACATAAATAGAGCTCCTAAATGATCTAAGTGAAGCGTTTAAAGAAGCCTGTGTTTTATTATGCACCTTGAGCCTCTTCTTCTTTGACAATTCTCCAAATATAGATACCAATAAAGAAAATACTAATCAGGAATAGGATAACGCCAATCGCTGCTGCGTAGCCCATGTTGTAGTTATTAAAGGCTTCTAAGTACATGAAGTTGGCAAGTACTTCACTTGAGTGATAAGGGCCACCACGCGTCATGACCCAAACCATGTCAAAAGAGCGAAGTGAGTCAATGATACTGATGACCACAACAATGGTTGTAATTGGTGCTAGAAGCGGGAAGATGACTGAACGAAATAGTGACCAACTTTCTGCACCATCTACTTTAGCAGCATCCAAAATCTGTGGATCTAGAGTTTTTAAGCCTGCAAGATAAAGAATCATGACATAACCAACCTGACGCCAACCCGCTGCGGCAATAATTGCCCAGATTGCTAAGTCTTCATCTGCCAACCAGCCAATGCTACGAGCACTTTCTGGATTAACAGGCAAACCTATAGCTTTTAATAACGTAAGAATTGATTCTAAAGTGCCATTAATAAGACCTGCTGCTGGGTGATAAATCCAAGACCAGATAAGACCAATAACTACAAAAGATAAAACCATCGGCAGGTAGTAAGAGACTTTTAGAAATCTATCAAACCTAATAGATTGGTTTAAAGCCAGTGCTAGTGCCAAACCTAAACTAGTTGGAATGGTAATAAAAACAAGAATCCATTTTAGGTTATTTAATATTGCTTTTCGAAAAGTGTCATCCCATACAAACAGTTCATAGTAATTTTCGAAGCCAATAAAGTTGGCATCTTTCAAATCAGAAAAACCGTCCCAATCTGTAAACGATAGATAAAAGGTTGAAAGTGTTGGATAGATAACCCAGACTGAATACATTAACAGTGGTGCTGCTAAAAATGCCCAAGGCACCCAAGGTCTATGGCGCATAGATTTTGTCTCCTTATGATGATGCTTAAGAGTGAGTGTTAGATAGTTAAGTCGAATAATGTCTTACGCATTAAATAGTTAAAACGAAAGTAAAAAATAGTTTATAGTGTTTGCCTTACAAATACTGTAGCTAAAATATAATACTGTGTCCGAAAATATGTGTAGTTAACAAATGAGCGAGAACTGTCATTTGCTCAACCATATTCCGTAAGTCACGTAGACAATTCTGCAAAATCACATCAGACTAAACTACGGATATAAACGGAATTGGTATAGTAGTAAAAAAATAGAGGTGGGTGTGACCCCACCTCATAACAGTTAAAACTTAGAACTGTTTAGTTATCGAAGATTTTTGAGCGTTCGCGCTCGAGCTTCTGCAAAATTCTATCAATACGGTTTGGATTAGCCATGAACTCAACAAAACCGTTCATACCTTCAGCAGCCATTTCTGGTGTGGTATCGCGATCATAGAACTGCATGATTACGTCTGCTTTGTTAATGATTTCGTCTAAGCCTTTTTGTACATATGCAGGATAGAGGCTTGTATCAATATCGTTACGTGGCGCAATACGACCAAGTTCTTT
>CALHRJ010000449.1 GCA_938038395.1 uncultured Deinococcales bacterium
GCGCTTGCAGCTATGTCAATAGATTTAAGAGAAAATTTCCTGGCTATAAAATCACAACAAGAAAAAACAATCGACGCAATAGACCTATTATTTAGGAATCGATTATTAATTACCTTATCTCTACTTGCAATTCTTATACCCTTATTTTTTCTTTTTTCCAGCATAATTAGTCGCTATTTAACTAGACCAATGTGGCGTTTAGGGAATGCAACAAAACGTATTGCTAGTGGTGACTTTTCAGCACGAACTGAGCCTAATACAATTTATTGGGATAATTATAGCCTCGGACTTGCAAAGGATTTCGATATGATGGCGAGTTCTTTAGAGAAACTCGAAAATGAACGAAGAACAATGATCGCAGATATTGCTCATGAACTTCGAACACCCATAACATCTATGCAACTCCAACTTGAAGCAGTCCAAGACGGTATCGATCCTTTAGACATTGACTTAGTAAATACACTGCACGAAGAAACTAAACTATTATCCACACTAATAATAGATTTACGAACACTATCCTTAGCCGAATCACGTGAACTCTCTTTAAATCAACAAAGCTTTAATCTGTTTAATTTGGTTGAGAAAGCACTTGTACGCTTTCATGTCTCTGCTCAGCAAAAAGATATTGAACTTCAAATCAAAGGTACTAATGAGACTGAGTTATATGCAGATGCAGAACGTATCAATCAAGTCCTTAACAATTTGTTGAGTAATGCCATTAGACACACACATGAAGGTGGTCAAGTTACAGTTGAGTTCCAGCAAAATGCAGAAGGGCTCGAGCTCAACGTTGTCAATTCTGGTTCTGCACTACCAGAAAAAGAACTCTCACAACTATTTAACCGCTTTTACCGTTCAGGACAAGGACGAGTACGAGCCGAAGGCGGTTCAGGCCTAGGCCTTGCTATTGTCAAAGCCTTAACAGAGCTTCATGGTGGGCAGATATCTGCTCAAAACTATGGAGATAACGACATCAAATTCTCTATTCACTTACCCCAAAACTACAGTTAGTTTAGCTATATTTACTATTTTTACTATGTTTAAGCCACGTCCATTCAAATTTCTTCAGAGCATCAATATTCGTGTCGGTATTGTCATTATTCTAATTACAATAATTGCTTATATTGCGCACCAAGTCATTGTGCAAATTAGGTACAACAACATCGTAGGTGATTCCCCACAAGATGCCATAGTACAGACACTTCGATTTGCATCGTACCCCGATATTGATCTAATTACGGAAAATATGCCTGAAGATATTGCAAAGATTTTTGTAACACTCCGTAAATATGCAGAAAACAATAGTAATGCAGCAGCAACCTTTGTGAAGTTTCGACATTGGGTTATCTTAGCTGCGTTAGCTATTATAGTTCCAATCCTGTTGACAATTTCCGTGGTTATAAATAGGCGTGTCACTTCACCTATCAGGAAACTAATTTCCGCCACCCGACAACTTACTCAAGGAGACCTATCAACACGAACAAAACCAAACCTAGTATTTTGGGACAACTACAGTATTGCCCTTGCAGGTGATTTTAATAGTATGGCAACTTCTCTTCAGACTTTAGAAAAAGAGCGCCAAACTATGATTTCTGACATTGCTCACGAATTACGTACACCCATCACAACTATGCAACTTCGTCTAGAAGCAGTAAAGGATGGTATTGATCCTCTAAATCTAGATCTGATTGATTCGCTACATTCTGAAACAGAACTCTTATCTAGTCTTATTGTGGACTTACGAACACTATCTCTTGCAGAAGCAAAAGAGCTTTCAATAAATCCACAATCCTTTGAGCTTTTAACCCTTCTAGATTCTGTCAAAAAACGCTTCACCCCTTCTGCCCAACAGAAAAATATTTCTATAGTTATAGAAGCAGCTAATGAAAGCTATGTCTTTGCTGATGCAGAACGGCTCAATCAAATCCTTAATAATCTAGTGAGTAATGCGATTCGGCATACACCTGAAAATGGTCAGGTAACACTGACTTACGATACGACCTCCGAAGGAGTTACATTAAAAGTAATCAACACAGGGTCAGCCTTGCCTCAAGAAGAGCTCGAGCACCTCTTTAATCGCTTTTACCGTTCTGGTCAGGGTCGAATTAGAGCAGAGGGTGGTTCAGGTTTGGGTCTTGCTATTGTCAAAGCATTAACTGAATTACACGGAGGAACAGTAGGCGTAAAAAATTATCAAGAAGATAGCATTATGTTCTACCTGTTCTTACCACAAACCTATTCTTAAGCTATATATTCTTAAACTATATAAAGTAGAGAACTCTATGGGAATTAAATTTCAAAACATATTTCGGAGCCTAAATTTACGCTTAAGTATCATAATACTACTTATATCTTTTAGCGCCTATGGCATCTTAAGAATTGTAACAAATTACCTGTATCTTTATGGAACCCACAATAAGCAAGTTATTGCAAATAAATCTTGGCAAGAATTTATTAATCATCCAGATTACAATCTAGTGTTTGAGACAATGCCACCTGATTTACAAAACTTAGTATCTTACATGGTCGATGTTTCAAATAATACGATACTTTTCTATAACTTTGTTGTTGCAACTCGCTGGAATATCGTATTTGGCGTCTTCTTAATACTAACCCCAATTCTTGTACTTTTAACCATAGTCATAAACAGATACATTGCTGCACCCATGCAAAAATTAACGGCTTTTACACGAAGACTTGCCCAAGGTGACTTTACAACTAGAACCGATTTAGATAAGCGCCATTGGGACCGCTACAGTATGACGCTTGCAGAAGACTTTAATACTATGGCAGCTTCTTTAGAAAGTTTAGAGCATGAACGCCAAGCTATGATCTCTGATATTGCTCATGAACTCCGTACACCCATTACTGCTATGCAACTACAGCTCGAAGCAGTACAAGATGGCATCGAACCACTTAATGTTGAGTTGATTGATGCTTTATATGGAGAAACAGAATTACTATCTAGCCTAATTATTGACTTACGTACCTTATCTCTTGCAGAAGCAAGAGAACTATCACTAGATAAGCAATCCTTTGATTTGCACAGTTTTATCGAAAGAGTCGTTACACGCTTTTATGCATCTGCACAAAAGAAAGGTATCCAATTATCTATTCAAGGAACTGAAGATGTCTATGTCTATGCGGATGCTGAACGAATCAATCAAGTTTTAAATAACCTGATGAGCAATGCTATCCGCTATACTCCTGAAAATGGGACTGTAAGTATAGAAGTTGAATCAAGTACTGAAGGTATAAACATCAATGTAATCAACTCTGGTAGAGCAATCCCAGAAGCAGAACTTGCACAACTCTTTAACCGCTTTTACCGTTCAGGACAAGGCAAAGTTCGCGCTGAAGGTGGTTCAGGTTTAGGACTTGCGATTGTAAAAGCGCTAACCGAACTACATGGTGGTAAAGTAAGTGCAAAGAACATTGCTAAAGACAAGATAAAGTTTTCAATTCATTTACCTCAGAATTATAGTTAGGTTGCCAGTATATGTTTAAGTCACTTCAAAGCATGAATACACGTGTAGCTATCGTGATTATTCTCATTACTATTAGCGCTTATCTTATGCAAAATGTTATCACTCGAACTGTGTACAGAAACATTATTGGTTATACACAAAAAGAATCTTTAAGTAACGCCATTGACTTTGCGACGCACCCAGAATTTAATCTTGTGATTGAAGAGATGCCAGAAGAAATCGGACAAATACTATCAGCAGCTCGAGCCCAAACAAACAGCAACAATAATGCTGCCACAACTTTTTTAACCTATAGACATTATCTTATTATTGCAATACTTGCCATAATAATTCCAATCTTGCTTGCGATTTCCATTGCTATAAACAGGCGCATAACCTCTCCTATTCGGAGCTTAATTTCTGCGACAAGAACACTTAGTCAAGGTGATCTAAGTACACGGGCAAAACCAAATGAACACTATTGGGACAACTATAGCCTTGCCCTAGCTGACAACTTTAATTCAATGGCAGGTTCACTAGAACGATTAGAAAAAGAGCGACAGACCATGATTGCAGATATTGCCCATGAACTACGTACACCTATAACAACCATGCAGTTACGCTTAGAAGCAGTGCAAGACGGAATTGATCCTTTAAACAAAGACTTGATTCGGTCTTTACATAGCGAAACAGAATTATTGTCGAGTCTTATTGTAGACCTACGAACCCTATCTCTTGCTGAGGCAAAACAGTTAAACCTCAACCAGCACTCGTTCAATCTATTTACACTTAGTGAACAATTAGTAACACGGTTCTATGCCATGGCACAAAAGAAAAATATCAGCATAAAACTTGAGGTAGCACCCGATACTTATCTGTTTGCAGACGCCGAACGTATAAATCAGATCCTCAATAATTTGATGAGCAATGCAATAAGGCACACGCCCAAAGATGGCACAATTACTTTAGCATCTAACTCAAATGAACACGGTATAAGCATACAAGTCATAAACACAGGCTCAGCTTTACCTCCAGAAGAGCTCGAGCAACTCTTCAATCGCTTTTACAGATCAGGTCAAGGACGGGTAAGGGCTGAAGGTGGGTCAGGTCTTGGCTTAGCCATCGTCAAGGCATTAGCGGAATTACATGGTGGAACCGTATCAGTTCAAAATCATGATGAAACTAACATTATGTTTAGTGTTTTTTTACCACAAAATTATTCTTAGCTATTTTTAATCAAAAGAAATGAATTGAATCTTTAATGAGAAACTTATTCTACAAACTATTTCGCAGCTTGAATATTCGCTTGAGCATCGTTATCTTATCTATATCTTTTACTGCCTATTCAATTCTTAGAATTGCTTCAGAAAGAACCTATGTAAATGGTCTATATAGCAAACAAGAGATAGTTCGTAATTTATGGGAAAAATTTGTCAATCATCCAGATTACAACAAAGCAGTAAAACTCATGCCAGCAGACTTAGCAGACCTGACTGCATTTTCCATTAATTTATCGGCAAACACTTTAACTTATTATAATACGCTAATAGAATCACGCTTGCTCATCATTTTTAGTGTTTTCCTTTTTGTTGGTCCGATTCTAGTTCTTTCAACCATAATCATTAACAGATACATCGCTGCTCCCATGAAAAAATTGACAGATGCAACACAGCGTCTTGCCCAAGGCGACTTTAGCTCTAGAACAGATTTAAATAAACAATATTGGGATAGATACAGCGTAGTTTTAGCAGAAGATTTCAATACTATGGCAGATTCCTTGGAAAGTCTGGAAACCGAACGAAGAACTATGATTTCAGATATT